>CAKTFF010000150.1 GCA_934553185.1 uncultured Devosia sp. | reverse complement strand
ATCTATGGACCGCTGCCCAACGAGCGCTTCCCCGTTCCGGCTGTCAATATCAGCAAGATCAGCCCCAAATATCGGCGCCGCACCGTGTCCTACCCGTCCGATGAAGCGGTGGGCACCATCATCATCGATCCAAGCAACTTCTATGTTTATCGCATCGAGGGGGACGGCAAGGCGACGCGCTATGGCGCCAATGTCGGCCGTCAGGGTTTTGTGTGGAGCGGCGAAGCCTATATCGGCCGCAAGGCGGAATGGCCGGTCTGGACCCCGCCGCGCGAAATGATCCTGCGCCAGCCCGAAGCGGCGCCCTATGCCAATGGCATGGCGCCGGGCTTGGACAATCCCCTGGGCGCCCGCACGCTCTACCTTTATCAGGATGGCCGCTACACGCTCTACACCATCTACTCGACCATCATGCCTGAAACGATCGGCAAGGGCGTCTCGAGCGGCTGCGTCGGCCTCCTGACCCAGGACATGCTGGACCTTTACAACAAGACCCCGGTGGACACCAAGGTCATCGTTCTGCCGGCTTGAGGGGTTTAGTCGATCTGGCTGACGCTGACGTCGGCATGCTCGAGGCTTAAGGGGGCGGGCACCATGCGAACGGGCTGGGTGGTCAGGCCATCGAGCCCGACAGCGAGGCGCACATGCCGGTCGGTGGGGCATAGCTGCAGCTTTGGATCAAAGCCGATCCAGCCCAGCGCCTCGTCATACGCTTCGGCCCAGGCGTGAAACGACGCCGCGCCATCTTCGGCCCCGAGGAGATAGCCCGACACAAAGCGCGCCGGAATGTCGAGCTGGCGGGCCGCGCCGATGAAAAGGTGGGCATGGTCGTCCGCCGACGCGGCCGGGCGTGGTTCACCCAGGCTCTGGCTTTGGCTTTGCGAACCATCGGCGGCCATCTGTGTTTGCCGCATCGGCTCGGCGGTAGCCAATGTTTCGCCCAAGCCCAGCATCACGGCATGCAATAGATCGATGCGGCTTTCCTTGGCGCCGCGGAACGCGCCAGCCATCGCCGCCGATCCCTTGGTGAGCGGGGTGACGCGCTTGAAGAGCGCCGGAACCGGCTCGCCCGCCGCACGGCCCAGCACGCCATGCCGGTCGGTGGTGGAGACTATGCCTTCGACGGTAATCACGAGTGGCTCGTCGACCTTGCTCCGGTTCACCAGATAGACGCTGTTGCCATAAGCATCGGTGAAGCGGCCCGCCCCTTCGATGCCCGCCATGTCGACGCTCCAGCTTTCGACCTTTTGCGTGGCGCTGCTTTTCGCGCTCAGCAGAAGCTGCAACACAAGGTTGGACGCCCCTTCGGGCGGCAACACGCTCAGCTGGTGGCGGATGGAAATACGCATCAGTAGAAGTTGTAGCTTTCCGAGAGGGTGTTGGACACCCGATTGTTGCGGGCGATGAACTCGGTCAGGAATTCATGCAGCCCATGGGCAAAGATCGTCTCCATCGTCGTGCCCTCCACCATTTCCAGGAGGCTTGCCGCCGCTGTGTGGCATTCGCCGTCCTGACCATAAAGCCGGGACAGGGTCTGGAGGTTTGTTTCCACGAACCGTGCGCAGAAAATCAGCGATCGCGGCATTTCAGGGCGCAGGATCAGGAAATCGGCGATGTTATGGGCCTTGTACCGGTCATGGTAGACATGGCGGTAGGAGCGATGGGCGGAGGCCGCGCGCAGGATCAGCGTCCATTGCTGGATGTCGAGCTCGCCGCCCACCATCTTGGCGCGCGGCAGCAGCACGTAATATTTCATGTCCAGGATGCGCGCGGTGTTATCGGCCCGCTCCACGAAATTGCCCGCCTGGAGAAAGGCGAAGCCGTCGTCGCGGAGGATAGTGCCAAGCAGCGCCCCGCGGAACTGGTGGCTGATATGCTTGACCCATTCGAGGAGGCCCAGCAGCTTTGCCCCGCGCACGTCGCGTGGCTTGATCTGCGAGAATTCGAGCCAGGCGGCGTTGATGGTTTCCCACATGTCGCTGGTGATCGCCGTGCGCACCGAGCGCGCATTGGTGCGCGCGGCCTGGAGGCAGGAGAAGACCGAGGAGGGATTGGTGGGGTCGAACATCATGAAGTGGGCCACCGTGTCGACATCGGCGGACCGCCCCTTGCGGGCAAAATCCTCGTCCACTTCGGCGGCTTTCATCATGGAGATGAGGTGCTCGCTCGACCCGCCCTCGCGGCGGCTGGTGAGCGACATGCGGTAGCCCACTTCGAGCAGCCGGGCCATGTTTTCGGCCCGCTCTACATAGCGGCTGAGCCAATAAAGGTTTTGCGCGGTGCGGCCCAGCATGCTCAATCTTCCAGCACCCACGTATCCTTGGTGCCGCCGCCCTGCGAGGAGTTGACCACAAGCGACCCCTGCTTGAGCGCCACGCGCGTCAAACCGCCGGGGGTGATCCGCACCTCGTCGCCCACCAGCACATAGGGGCGCAGGTCCACATGGCGCGGGGCGATGCCGGCATTGACATAGGTGGGGCAGGTGGAAAGCGCGAGCGTGGGCTGGACGATGTAATTGTCCGGCCGCGCCTCGATCTTTTTGCGGAACTCGGCGTGCTGGGCCTTGGTCGAGGTTGGCCCCACCATCATGCCGTAGCCGCCCGAGCCGTGCACTTCCTTGACCACGAGATCGGCGATATTGGCCAGCACCCAGTTGCGCTGCTCGTCGTCGGTGCAGTTATAGGTGGGCACGTTGGGCAGCAGCGCCTTTTCGCCGAGGTAGAATTCGATGATTTCGGGCACATAGGTGTAAACGGCCTTGTCGTCGGCAATGCCGGTGCCCGGCGCATTGACCAGCGTCACGTTGCCGGCGCGATACGCGTTGAAGAGGCCTGGCACGCCCAGCATGGAGTCGGGGCGGAACGAGAGCGGATCGAGGTAGTCGTCGTCGATGCGGCGGTAAATGACATCGACCCGTTCGGGGCCGGTCGTGGTGCGCATATAGACTTTGCCGCCATCCACAAAAAGGTCCGGGCCCTCGCAGAGGGTGGCGCCCATCTGGTCGGCGAGAAACGAGTGCTCGAAATAGGCTGAGTTGTAGATGCCCGGCGTCAGCACCACGATATTGGGTGAGGACCCGGCGCCGGCGGGGGCGACGCTTTTGAGCGTCCGGCGGAGGTTTTCGGGATAGGTCTCGACCGGAGCCACCTTCTGGCGCTGGAACAGGTCCGGCGCGAGGATCATCATCGCCTCGCGGTCTTCCAGCATATAGGACACGCCCGACGGGGTGCGCAGATTGTCTTCGAGCACATAGAATTCGTCGGGCCCGACACGAACGATATCGACGCCGATGATATGGGCATAAACGCCCTTGGCCGGTTCGAGCCCCATCATTTCAGGGGCGAAAGCGGCGTTTTGCAGGATCAGCTTTTCCGGCACCCGGCCCGCCTTGAGGATCTCCTGGCGGTGGTAGATGTCGTAAAGGAACGCGTTGAGCGCCCGCACCCGCTGCTCGATGCCCTTGGAGAGCCTGCGCCATTCCTGTGCCGCGATGATCCGGGGGATGACATCGAAGGGAATGACCTTTTCGGTGCCCTCTTCGGAGCCATAAACGGCAAAGGTGATGCCCAGCTTGCGAAAGATCGCCTCGGCATCGGACTGCATCAGCGTCAGTGCCTTAGGGGGCTGTTCCTCAAGCCACTGTGCCAGAACCCGATAGGGCTCGCGGACACTGCCATCGGCATGGTACATCTCGTCGAACGGCGCTGCCTCGCCCATTATGCTCCGAACGTGTTTCGATCCATCGCCCGGACATTGCTACACTTTTATGGCGTTGCGTCCAGACACCACCAGAGCCTTTGCCGGTATAAAACGCACGCCGCACGGTCGTGCCGAAAAAAGCGGCAGAGCGGCGACCGAGCAGGGACTTTCCGCGTTCGGGGGTGACACAAGCCTCGACCCTGCTCGGGGCGCCCGCTAGGCTGGCAAAAAAGGAACAAGCGCCATGACCATCGAAATTCTCCAGACCAGCCCGCTGCATGCCTCCTGCGAACAGGCGCTGGCCGAGCGCTTCACCGTTCATAAGCTGCACGAGATCGGCGATGCCGACGCGTGGCTGGCCAGCCATGGCAGCCGCATCCGCGCCCATGCCGGCTCGGGGGTGCAGGAGGCGCTGATGGACAAGCTGCCCAATCTCGAAATCATCGCCAGCTTTGGGGTTGGCTACGACAACATCGACACGGCGGCGGCAAAGGCGCGCAATATCCGCGTCACCAACACGCCCGATGTGCTGAGCGACGCTGTCGCCGAACTGACCATCGGTTTGATGATCGCGCTCGCCCGCCGCATTCCCCAGGCCGACCGCTATGTGCGTGACGGCAAGTGGCCGAGTGGGAACATGCCGCTTTTCACCGAACTCACCGGCAAGACCGTGGGCATTCTCGGACTTGGCCGCATCGGCAAGGAGATCGCCACCCGCGCGCAGGCGATGAAGATGCGCGTCCTCTACCATGGCCGCAAACAGCAGAGTGCCGTTCCATTCCAGTTCTACCCGGACCTCGAGGACATGGCGCGCGACAGCGACTGGCTCGTCGTGATCGCCCCCGGCGGCAAGAGCACGGAACGCATCGTTTCGCGCCAGGTGCTTGAGGCGCTGGGACCACAGGGCATGCTGGTCAACGTGGCGCGCGGCACGTTGATCGACGAGCCGGCAATGCTCGAGCTCTTGAGCAATGGCGGGCTGGGCGGCGCAGCCCTCGATGTGTTCGAAGACGAGCCCAACGTGCCGCAGGGCTTTCTCCAGCTCGACAATGTGGTGCTGTCTCCCCACCAGGGCAGCGCCACCTGGCAGACCCGTGACGCCATGGGTGCACTGCTGGTCAAAAACCTCGACCGTCACTTCGCCGGTGAACCGCTGATCAGTGCCGTGGTATAAAGGCTAGGAGCCATGCTGGGCTTGAGGCGTTTGCCGACTTAACGCAATCGCTCGGGAATCTGCTCATGAATCGCTTCACCAACAAGGTCGTCCTCGTCACCGGTGCCGCCGGGGGTATCGGCCAGGCCACCGCTCGCCGCTTTGCCAGCGAAGGCGCCAAACTCGTCATCGTCGACATCAAGGATCTCGGCGAAACTGCTCGGAGCCTTCAAGGCGACGTGCTCACCCATTCCGCCGACGTGTCGGACTCTGCCGCTGTCGACGGCATGATCGCCGCAGCGATCGAAAAGTTCGGCCAGCTCGATGTGCTGGTCAACAATGCCGGCGTTTATTCGGGCGGCGATCCCGCCGAGATCAGCAACGAGGACTGGCGCAAGGTGATCGCCACCGATCTCGACGGCGTGTTCTTCGGCTGCCGCGCCGCCATCCCGCACCTCGAAAAAACCAAGGGCTCCATCGTCAACACCGCTTCGGTGTCTGGCACCGGGGGCGACTGGAACACTCTGCCCTACAATGCCGCCAAGGGTGGGGTGGTGAACTTCACCCGCGCCCTCGCCATGGACTTGGGCAAGCGCCAGATCCGCGTCAATGCCGTCTGCCCCAGCCTCACCCGGACGCCGATGACGGAGGACATGTTCTCCGACGAAGAGGCCATGAAACAATTCCGCGAACGCATTCCGCTGGGGCGCTATTGCGAGCCCGAGGAAGTGGCGGCTGTGGTCGCGTTCCTCGCTAGCGACGATGCCAGCTTCATCACTGGCGCGATGATCGCGGTGGATGGTGGCGTCAGCGCCTCCAACGGCCAGCCACCGCAATAAGCCTGCCGCCGCCGCACGGCTTCCCTGCACGCAAAGCCGATTCCCATTGGGCGCGCGAATGACTAGCTTCGCGCGCAAATCAGCTGAACTTTTACGAGCCTGGAGTGGACGATGACTGAATGGTGGCGCGGCGGAGTGATCTATCAGGTCTATCCCCGCTCGTTTCAGGACAGCAATGGCGACGGCATCGGCGACCTGCCGGGCATCATCCGGCGGCTTGACCATATCGCGAGCCTCGGCGTCGATTGCATCTGGCTCTCGCC
>CAKTFF010000149.1 GCA_934553185.1 uncultured Devosia sp. | reverse complement strand
GGACCGGTTCGTTGCCCACCTGCTCGCGCGCTATCGGGAGACGCTCACCCGGCAACCGCTGGGGCTGGAGAATATCGAAGCGATGCTGCACTCGTTGCACTACGGCAGCCAATATTATGGATGCTTCATGATCAATACGCTGACTCAGCGCGCCACGGTGCCTGAGGGCGCCTTTGCCAAAGCGCTGGAGGCCAGCGAGGAGATAGAGGCGCTTTACGCCGGTAATCTCGCCAATGCGCTTGGGCGCGGGCAGATCGCCAGGGGCAGCAATGTGTCGGGGCTTGGCAAGATGCTGCAGACGCTGGACCAGGGGCTGCATATCCAGGGCCTGGCCGGCGCAACGGACGCGCAGAAGGACCGGGTGATCTTGGCGGTAATGGCGGGGTTGAGGGTGTAAGAAGGGCCGTGAACACAATAAAATGTTTGAGGTGATGACGATGAGCGCAAAGGTAAGCGGGCTGAACCACATCACGTTAGCCGTAGCCGACGTTGAGCGATCCCTTGCATTCTACCGGGACATCCTGGGTTGTGAGGTGCGGGCGGTATGGTCAGATGGCGCATATCTGGAAGCTGGATTGCTGTGGCTATGCTTGTCTCGCGACGAGCATGTAAGGTCTTCACCGCGCCCGGACTATACCCACATCGCGTTCAGCGTGACCGAACAGTCCTATAGTGAGCTAAGCGCTCTGGTGTCTGCCAACAGTGTCATCTGGAAGGACAACCGGAGCGAAGGCGCTTCGACGTACTTTCTGGACCCAGATGGGCATAAGCTTGAGCTGCACGTGGGGTCGCTGAACTCGCGCCTAGCCCATTATCGGGAGCACCCAGTCAAAGGCGTCGCGATCGTCGAGCGCTAATCTGCCAGATACGAGGTTTATCGGATCACACAGGCGCGCCGGGGCTAGGCTCGCCCGGTGCACCATGATAAACCCGGCGCGAAGCGCATTCTAGACGGCGGAATCTCATCGTGGCCAAGTCCGGTTTCAAGCAGTTGTTTACCGAAATCTTCTCCTGGTGGAGCGGCGCGACCTGGGGCGCCCGGCTGTGGATCTGGCGGCGCGCCGAGTTCGTCGGCACGGACGAGTTGGGCAACAAATACTACCAGGACAAGCGCGCCGCTCGCCGTTACGTGACCTATGCCGGGGAAGCCGATGCCTCGACCATTCCGCCGGGCTGGTATGGCTGGATGAGCCACCGCACCGCTCTGCCGCCATCGCAGACCGACTACGTGGCCAGGGCTTGGGAAAAGCCCCATACAGGCAACCTGACGGGGACGGCCGGCGCCTATCGGCCCGATGGCAGCCTGTTGAATGGGGGCGAGCGCAAGCGCGTTACCGGCGATTACGACGCGTGGTCGCCTGAATAGGGCACCTCGCTTGCGCCGGAGGGCTAGGCCCATATCCCGTTTTATCCATAAGCTTGTGCCTGCGGCGCTGGCCGTGCTGGTGAGCGTCGGTGGCGCTTGTGCGCAGCCTATCGCCAATCCGGTTGCGACACTGGCCGGGCTCGACAAGATCACCGGCCGCATCACGCGGTTCGACGTTTACATCGACGAAACGGTGTTGTTCGGCGCGCTCGAGATCACGCCACGCGCCTGCTATAATCGACCCTCTACCGAGGCGCAGCGGGTTTCGACATTCCTTGAGGTCGATCAGCGAAGCCTCAATGGCGCATCGCGCCGGATCTTCACCGGCTGGATGTTTGCCGACAGTCCGGCGCTCAATGCCGTGGACCACGCGATCTATGATGTGTGGCTGATCGACTGCAAGACCCAGACGGATGTGCCGCCACCCGACGCGCGCTAGGCGACGACGGGCGAGTGGCGCTGGGTCAGTGTCGGTATGATGATGTACATCAGACCGAATAGTACATGTGGCCACCAGACGAGGTCGGCGAAGCCGAACAGCCAGGGCGAGAGCGCGAGGAAAACGCCTGCCGCGACATCGATCCAGAGGTGGCCAACCATGGGGATGACGCGGACGGCGCCGAGCTCGTAGCGGGTGAGAAGGCTTGATGCGATGGTGAGAACACCGATCAGGATCGGCACCCATTGCGCCGCGCTGCCATCGGCGAAGCCGAGAATGAAGGGCGCCAGGATCAGGATGATGGCGACCAGGTAGTCGATAATGCCGTGAACGCGGGTGGGGATCATGGTGGAAACTCCTCTTGCGGTGAACCGCCAAAGCGCCCTCAGGTTCCCTCCACGCTGGGCTTATCCTCCCAGGCATACCAATCGCCCTCTATCGCCAGCGCCCGGGCGAGGCGTTGCTCGTATTGTGCGCGGGGGATTTCGATGCCGCCAAGGGAGGCCAGGTGGGGCGTGATGAACTGGGTGTCGAGCAGCACGAAGCCGCCGGCATTAAGCCGATCCATCAGGTGGGCAAGAGCCATCTTGCTGGCATCGGTGCGGCGGTGGAACATGGATTCGCCGAAGAACGCGCCGCCGATGGCGAGGCCATAAAGCCCGCCCACGAGGTCCGAACCGTCCCAGACTTCAACGGTGTGGGCGACACCGCGCCGGAACAGTTCGCCATAAACGCGCCGGATGGTGCCGTTGATCCAGGTGCTGTCGCGGTCCTCGCCGACGGTGGCGCAGCCTTCGATAACGGCGGGAAAATTGGTATCCACGCGAATGGTGAAGCCGGATTTGCGGATGGCCTTGCGCAGGCTGGCGGAGAGGCGGAAGCCATCGAGGGGCAGAATGCCACGCATTTCGGGGCTGACCCAGAACAGGTCCTCGTCCGCAGCGTCTTCGGACATGGGGAAGATGCCGGCGCAGTAAGCGCGGATGATCAGTTCGGGGGTGATTTCGACGTCGAAGGGGTCCTGGCGGCGGGCCATGTTGGTGATACTCCAGCCATCAGCGTGCCCGACCTCGTGGTTCGAGGCTCGCGAAGTGCTCGCACCTCACCATGAGGTCTCAAGGCGGTCGACGCGTGTATAGCCCTCATGGTGAGGTGCTTTGCGCAGCAAAGCCTCGAACCACGAGGGCGTTTCAATCACACCTTGTTTTCGGCCAGGTACTTTTCCAGCCAGTGGATGTCGTAGTTGCCGGCGAGGATGTCGGGCTCGCGGATCAGGCGCTGGAACAGGGGCAGGGTGGTTTTTATGCCGTCGATGACGAACTCGTCGATGGCGCGGCGTAGGCGCTGCAGGCATTCCTCGCGGGTGCGGCCATAGACGATGAGTTTGCCGATTAGGGAGTCATAGAAGGGCGGGATCTTATAGCCTTGGTAGACCGCCGAATCGACGCGGATGCCGACGCCGCCAGCCGGGTGGTAGAAGGTGATGGTGCCCGGCGACGGGGCGAAGGTCTGCGGGTCTTCGGCATTGATGCGCACTTCGATGGCATGGCCGAAGAAGTTGATCTTGTCCTGCGTCATGGACAGTTTTTCGCCCGAGGCGACGCGGATCTGCTCATAAACGATATCGATGCCGGTGATGCGCTCGGTGACCGGGTGCTCCACCTGAAGGCGGGTGTTCATTTCAATGAAATAGAACTCGCCGTTTTCGTAGAGGAACTCGATGGTGCCCGCGCCTGAATATTGAAGCTTGCGCATGGCGGCGGCGCAGATTTCGCCAATCCGGTCACGCTCTTCGGGCTTGATGGTGGGGCCACCGGCTTCTTCCCAAACCTTTTGGTGACGGCGCTGCAGGGAGCAGTCACGGACGCCCAGGTGGACGGCATTGCCTTGACCGTCGCCCAGCACCTGCACCTCGATGTGGCGAGGCTTGCCGAGGTACTTTTCCATATAGACCGAGTCGTTGCCGAAGGCGGCTTTGGCCTCGGTGCGGGCCGTGGACCAGGCTTCAAGCACATCGGCTTCGGTTTTGGCGACCTTCATGCCGCGACCACCGCCGCCTGCCGTCGCCTTGATCAGCACGGGAAAGCCGATCTCTCGCGCCGTGCGCAGGGCATCCTCTTCGGTCTCGACCGCGCCATCGGAGCCGGGAACAACGGGGATGCCGAGCTCCACTGCGGTCTTCTTGGCGGTGATCTTGTCGCCCATGATCTCGATATGGTGCGAGGAGGGACCGATAAAGGTCACCTTATGCTCGGTCAGGATCTTGGCGAAACGGGCGTTCTCGGACAGGAAGCCATAGCCCGGATGCACGGCATCGGCGCCGGTGATCTCGCAGGCGGCCATGATCGAGGGAATGTTGAGATAGCTGTCCTTGGCGGCGGGCGGGCCGATGCAGACCGATTCGTCGGCAAGGCGCACATGCATGGCATTGGCGTCGGCGGTCGAGTGGACCGCCACGGTCTGGATGCCGAGCTCCTTGCAGGCGCGCAGAATACGCAGGGCGATTTCGCCGCGATTGGCGATCAGGACCTTCTGGAACAAGAAACGTCCCCCTTATTCGATGACGACGAGCGGCTCGCCGTATTCCACCGGCTGAGCATCCTGCACCAGGATGCGGGTGACGGTGCCCGAGCGGTGCGCGGGAATCTGGTTCATGGTCTTCATGGCTTCGATGATCAGCAGGGTCTGGCCTTCGCTGACCTTGGTGCCCACTTCGGCAAAGGTTGGCTTGCCCGGCTCTGGCGAGCGATAGGCGGTGCCCACCATGGGAGAGGTGAGGGTGCCCGGATTAGATGCCAGGTCTTCGGCGGCGGCAGGTGCTGCGGCGGGCACCGAGCCGGCGGGGGTCTGCGGCGCGGCGGGAGCGGCAGGCGGCGCGAAATATTGCGGCGCGGGCGCGGCGTAGGTCACGCCTTCATTGGCATAGGAGCGGGTGACACGAACCCTGAAATCTTCCTGCTCGATCTCGATCTCGGCGAGATTTTCCTTGTTGAGCAGTTCTGCAATGGCCCGGATCAGATCCTGATCCACTTGCGATGACTTGGACATGTCTGCGTGTCTCCCGCGCTGAGCGCGTTGATTGTTATTTGAGTTGGTCGGCAAGCGCCACGAGCGCCATTCTATACCCGGCCGTGCCGAAGCCGCAAATGACACCGAAAGCCACGGCAGACACAAAGGAATGGTGCCGGAAGCTTTCGCGCTGATGGATGTTTGAAATGTGGACTTCGGCAACCGGCAGGCCGACCGCCTTAAGGGCGTCGGCTATGGCGACCGAGGTATGCGAGTAACCGGCCGGGTTGATCACGATTGCATCGGCGGCTTCGCGCGCCTCGTGGATCCAGGTGATCAGCTCGCCCTCATGGTTGGACTGGCGGAAATCAACCGTCAGGCCGCACTGGGCGGCTGTCTCGTGGCACAGCGCTTCGACATCGGCCAGCGTTTGGGCGCCATAGATGTCGGGCTCGCGCGTGCCGAGCAGGTTAAGGTTCGGGCCGTTGAGGACGAGAACGCGGGAAGCCATAATTTTCGTTTTCTGCACAGGTGAGCCAGGCCGGTACAAGTGCGGTTATACGAATTAAGGGGAAAAGGCGAGATGGCACTCAATCTTGCCTTCTGCCCTTGTGGGAGAAGGTGGCCGCAGGGCAAACGAGGGGCTCTGGCATGGGATGGCGCGGCACCCCTCACCCTGGTCTTTCCGCTGAACGCGGAATAGACCGTCCCTCTCCCACAAGGGGCGAGGGGAAGAAGAAGCTATCCCTCGCACTCGGTCTCGCCACAGGCGCGCATGTTGGCGATGCGGGTGCGCAGTTCGTTGATGCCGATGGCGCCGGGGATGATCTCGTTGCCGATGATGTAGGTGGGCGTGCCGGTGATGTTGAGATTGCGCGCAATGTCGTAGGAGGTCTCGATCTTTTCGGCGACGGCGGCCGAGCCCATGTCGAGTTCGAGCGAAACCGGGGAAAGCCCCAGGTCTGCGGCGGCGGCGAGGGCCACCTGCTTGTCGACCTTTGTTCGGCTGGTGAACAGGGTTTCGTGAAAGGTCCAGTAATCCACGTCGGCATCGCTCACGAGAACGGCGACGCGGGCGGCGTCGATCGAATCGTTGGAAAGGATCGGCAGCTCCTTCAGCACCACGCGCAGGTTTGGGTCTTCTGCCAGAAGCGCCGCCATGTCGGGCAGGGCACTGCGGCAATAGCTGCAATTGT
>CAKTFF010000148.1 GCA_934553185.1 uncultured Devosia sp. | reverse complement strand
CGACAAGACACTGCAAGAGGCAAGCTAATGGGCCGCATTCTGGGTGAAAAGGACGTCGAAGCAGCGGTGCGCGGCGGGTCGGTTTATGCCGCCGGTGGCGGTGGCTGGGCCGATCACGGCCGCATGCTCGGCCACGCCGCCGTCAGCATTGGCCGACCCGAACTGGTCAGCGTCGAGGAACTCAATTCCGATGACTGGATCGCCACCGCTGCCGCCATCGGCGCCCCGGCCTCAACCACAGCCTGGGAAATGCAGGGCGTCGACTACGTCAAGGCGGTGCAATTGCTGCAGGATGCGCTCGGCGAAAAGCTCACCGGCCTGATGGTGGGACAGAACGGCAAAAGCTCAACCCTCAACGGCTGGCTGCCTTCCGCCATCCTGGGCACCAAGGTGGTCGATGCTGTCGGCGACATCCGCGCCCACCCCACGGGTGACATGGGCTCGATCGGCATGGCTGGCTCGCCCGAGCAGATGATCCAGACCGCAGTGGGCGGTAACCGCCTGGAGAACCGTTACATCGAATTGGTGACGCGCGGCGCCACCGCGAAGGTTTCGCCCATTCTGCGCACCGCCGCAGACATGTCTGGCGGTTTCATCGCCTCCTGCCGCAACCCGCTGCGTGCCAGCTATGTCCAGCAGCACGCAGCCCTGGGCGGCATCTCTTTGGCGCTCAAGCTCGGCGAAGCCATGATCGCGGCAGAGGGCAAGGGGCCTGGCAAGATGATCGACGCGATCGTCGAGACCACGGGCGGCACCATCCTCGCCAAGGGCTACATCACCGCGGTAGACGTGACCTATACGCGGGAAGCCTTCGACATTGGCCGGGTGACCATTGGCGACGGCGACAAGGCGACCGTGCTGCATGTGATGAACGAATACATGGCCGTCGACGATGCCGGCGGCAACAGGCTGGCGACCTTTCCCGATGTGCTGACGACGCTCGACGCTGCAGGGCAGGCGCTGTCGGTGGGGCAGTTAGGACGCGGCATGTACGTGTTCGTGCTGCATGTGCCCAAGACCGTCATACCGCTGAGTTCCTCGGTGCTGGATCCGGCGGTTTATCCCTTTGTGGAAGAGCGAATGGGCATCGAGCTTGCGCGCTATGCGCTGTCCAAAGACTAACCCAAAATGTGGTGTGATCCCGGCCTTGAGCCGGGATCACACCGAGTTTGTTGACGAATTTGGGAAAGATCACCATGCCCACACCCAATCGGCGCCATCCGCGTTTCCCCATTCCTGGCGGGCCGGAACTCCGCGCCAAGGGCTGGCGGCAAGAGGCTTTGCTGCGGCTCCTCGAAAACGTCCTTTCAGTGGGCGAGAACCCCGATGAGCTGATCGTCTATGCCGCCCTGGGCAAGGCGGCCCGGAACTGGGCGAGCCACAAGGCGATCGTCGAAACGCTGTTGCGGATGGACGAGGACCAAACGCTGCTGATCCAGTCAGGCAAGCCGATTGGGCTCCTCAAGACCCACAGCAAGGCGCCGCTGGTGATCATGGCCAACTGCAACATTGTCGGGCAATGGGCGAAGGCCGAGGTGTTCTACGAGCTCGAGAAAAAGGGCTTGATCTGCTGGGGCGGGCTGACCGCCGGAGCCTGGCAATATATCGGCTCTCAGGGGGTGATCCAGGGCACCTACGAGATATTCGTCCGGATCGCCGAGAACCGCTTTGGCGGCTCCCTGGCGGGCCGGTTCATCCTGACAGCAGGCTTAGGCGGCATGGGCGGGGCGCAGCCTTTGGCAGGCCGCATGGCGGGCGCGGCGATCCTGTGCGTGGACATCGATCCCGAACGGGCCCGCAAGCGCCAGGAGATCGGCTTTCTCCAGGAGATTGCCCCCGATCTCGACACCGCCTTGGCCATGATCGACAAGGCTATCCGCGAAAAACGCGCGACCTCCATCGGGCTTGTCGGCAATGCCGCCGAGATCTACCCCGAGATCGCACGGCGCGGCATTGTTCCCGACATCGTTACCGACCAGACATCGGCGCATGACCTCGTTTATGGCTATGTTCCCAAGGGCATGAGCCTGGATGAGGTCAAATGGCTGCGCGTCGAAGGACCCGGCCAGTTGATGGCGGCGAGCCGCGCTTCCATTGTCGATCATGTTCGCGCCATGCTGGCTTTCCAGCAGGCTGGGAGCGAGGTCTTCGACAATGGCAACCTGATCCGCACCCATGCGCGCGACGGCGGGGTGGAGAATGCCTTCGACATCCCCATCTTCACCGAAGCCTATCTGCGTCCACTATTTGCCCGAGCTATCGGGCCTTTCCGCTGGATGGCGCTTTCAGGAGATCCCGAAGACATCCGGAAGATCGACGACAGGCTGCTCGAACTGTTTCCGGACAACCGCATCGTCACCAATTGGATCACCCTGGCGCGCCAGCATGTGCCCTTCGAGGGGCTTCCGGCGCGCATAGCCTGGCTGGGGCACGGCGAGAGAACGGCATTGGCGCGGGAGGTCAACGCCATGGTGGCGGATGGGACGCTTGCAGGTCCCGTGGCGTTCAGCCGCGATCACCTCGATGCCGGCGCCATGGCGCATCCCAACATCATGACCGAAAACATGAAGGACGGTTCGGACGCTGTTGCCGACTGGCCGCTCCTTGATGCCATGCTTCTTTGCTCATCCATGGCAGACCTGGTGGTCGTGCATTCGGGTGGCGGTGGCTATGCCGGCTTCATGACTTCGGCAGGTGTGACGGTGGTGGCGGATGGCACGCCCGATGGCGATGAACGTCTCGCCCATGCGCTCACCAACGATACAGCGCTTGGCGTGATGCGCTATGCCGATGCCGGTTACGAGGAAAGCCTCGCCGAGATCGAGCGCAAGGGTATCGGCTATATTCACACGCGCTGATCGGGTAACCCATTGGTGAAGAGTGGGCGGGCAACGTCGGTCCGCCTTGCGTGTTGATCAACCATTGTGTCGGGTGGCTTGTGCGCCATCACGACGGTCCTGCCCGGATACCAATCCGGCTCCACGAACCGATGGTGCTTCCATGATCCGTATCGCCCACCTGCTCACCGGCACGCTGCTATCCACAGCCCTTCTCGCTGGGCCCGCTTTTGCACAAGCCGCAGGCGCCCCTGCCGAAACCAGCGCGCCCAACGCACCCGATCAGGCGCCTGCTTTTGAGGGGCAGACCAGGGCGCCAACGCCCCCGGAGCCCACTGTTGTCGTCGATGAAGTGGTGGCTGAAGAGCTGCCGCAACTCTGGGCAATGGAATTTCTGCCCGATGGACGCATGCTGGTGACGGCCAAGGCCGGCGCCATGCATATCGTCAGCGAGGATGGGGTGGCTGGCCCCGAGATCACCGGCGTGCCTGAAGTGGACGCCCGGGGGCAGGGCGGCCTGCTTGACGTGGCGCTGGCGCCGGACTTTGAAACCAGCAACCTGGTCTATTTCTCCTTCTCCGAACCGCGTGACGGCGGCAATGGCACTTCCGTTGCCTCGGCACGCCTCGTGACTGACGAGGCAGGTGGCGGCGCCCTGGAGGATGTTCAGGTCATCTTCCAGCAATTGCCGACCTATGACGGCACCAAGCACTTCGGCTCGCGCCTGGTTTTTGGCGCAGAAGGCGAGCTTTACGTAACTGTTGGCGAGCGGAGCGATGTCGAGCCCCGCATCCAGGCGCAGGATATCGGCAGCGGCCTGGGCAAGGTGTTCCGCATCACCGCGGACGGCGAAGCGCTGACCGACAATCCCTTTGTGGATCAGGACGGCGCCCTGCCTGAAATCTGGAGCCTTGGTCACCGCAACATGCAGTCCGCAGCGCTCGATGGCGAAGGCCGCCTGTGGACGGTGGAGCATGGCCCCAAAGGAGGCGACGAACTGAACCGTCCCGAGGCCGGCAAGAACTATGGCTGGCCTGAAGTCACCTATGGCATCGACTATAGTGGTGCGCCCATCGGCGAAGGCATCACCGAAAAGGCCGAGACCGAACAGCCGGTTTACTACTGGGACCCGGTGATCGCGCCGTCAGGCATGGCCTTCTATGAGGGTGAAGAATTTCCGGCCTGGGAAAACTCGTTCATCATCGGCGGATTGGTGTCGGGTGGTCTGGTGGTCGTGCACCTCGAAAATGATCAGGTAGCCTTTGAAGAGCGCATCCCACTCGAGGCCCGCGTGCGCGATGTGAAGGTGGGCCCGGACGGCGCCGTTTACGCCGTGACCGAAAATCCGCAGGCCGGCACCTCGCAGATCGTCCGCGTTTCCGCGGGAGAGTAGCGCCCTCAGAAGCCCCGGTCCAAGCGGCCGGGGCTGGTCTTGATACCCATACAATCTTGGTCAGCAGCTTCCAAACTGAACCATAGCTGAACAAGCCTATCACGGTTGGTTCAAGCCCAAAGCGTCATGGTGTTTCCACAACCAATGGTGTTGCGAGAAAACACAATGACCAAGAATGGCGAAAAGCTTTTGGTAGCGATCCTATGCGGTTTGGTGCTGACCGCCGCAGCGGCCTTTGCCGTGCAACCGGCGGTGGCGGAAGGCTACCCGGTTGACCAAATGGCCCAGGTGACCGGCGTCGGCAAGTGGGACCAGCTCAATGTGCGCCGCTGGCCTGCGGCCCATTCCCGCCAGGTGGGGCAGTTCGCGCCGGGCAGCCATGTCTGGGTGGAGCGCTGCATCGTGCCGGCCAGTGGTTCGCACTGGTGCCTGGTGGACCGAGGCGGCACGAGGGGCTGGGTCAATGCGCGCTACCTCCAGGCTGTGGATGACCGCGACCTCTAGCGATTGACTTTTGCCGCGCCGGGCTGTTCGTGAGGACTGCGCTGACCGGAGTGATCGCCATGGATAGCAATCCCGTACTTGCCCAAACCATTCGCGGCAATTGGGTAGAGAATCTCCATCGTGGCGCCTATGCCATCGTGGATGCACAGGGCCGGGTCATTGCTTCGGCCGGCAATATCGAGCGGCCGATCTTTCCCCGCTCGGCGATCAAGTCGATGCAGGCGTTACCCATTTTTCTGCGTGAAGCAGAACAGCTGTTTCACCATTCCGAGGAGGAACTGGCGCTGGCCTGCGCCAGCCATCATGGTGAAAGCGAGCACGTGGAGACCGTCAACACCCTGCTGACGCGCTTGGGTCTCTCCGCCGCTGATCTCGAATGTGGTGCGCATCCGCCCACCAACGCCGCGGCGCGCGATGCTCTGCGCAAAACGGGGATCGAACCCAGCCCGCTTCACAACAATTGCTCGGGCAAGCATGGGGGCATGCTCAGCGTAGCGCTCGCCATGGGTATTCCCACGAGCGGCTATGTCGAACGCGAGCACGCGGTGCAAAAGGCCGTGCGGGCTGCGGTAGAAACGGTGATCGGGGAAGAGCTCACCGAGGACCGCTGCGGCACCGATGGTTGTTCGATCCCCACCTTTGCAGCCCCGCTGCGCGCCTTCGCCTTCGGCTTTGCGCGGATGGCAACCGGCGAGGGGTTGTCACCGGAACTGGCCAGCGGCGCGCAGAAACTGTTCGACGCCGCCACAGCCCACCCCCACCTCGTGGCTGGTACGGGCCACCCAGACACGCTGCTGATGCGCGCCTTTGGCGGCAGGCTAATGCAGAAAGTGGGCGCCGAAGGCGTGCAATGCGGCGCCATACGCGACAAGGGTTGGGGCTATGCGCTGAAATGCGACGATGGCAATCTTGCTGCGTCACAGGCCATGCTGGCAATGATCCTCCTGCGCCATGCTGACCCGGACAGTGAACAGCAGGCGCTGCTCGAAACCCTGGCGCACCAGCCGATCCGCAGTGTGCGCGGCGCCCAGGTGAGCGAATTGCAGGCGGTCGATCTCTAGCGCAATTGAACGTTGCCATAGCGATCCGCATTGGCAAGAAGATCGGTTTCCACCACCTCCGTCCAGGCAAGACCCACCACGGCGTGTTGGCTGGCATCCACCATGTTATCGCCAATGGTCACGCGTCCCGCGCCTTCGACGACGCTGACGCCGATGCCGATCGTGCTGCCCGACACCATGTTGCCGTCGATCACCACATTGCGCAGGAACTCGCCATAACC
>CAKTFF010000147.1 GCA_934553185.1 uncultured Devosia sp. | reverse complement strand
AGCGTATAGCGCCGCGCCAGATTGTCATGCAGCTGCCGCAACGGCAGGTAAGTGTCGACCCGGTCGATCCCGACCTCACCCAGCGGCATGCCCTCGATCAGCGTCAGCCCCATGGCGCGGCCGTGCGCCCAGGCCATCACCGGCTCGATCTCGTCGTCGTTGACGCCCGCCATCGCCACCATGTTGATCTTGACCTGCAGCCCCGCCGCCTGCGCTGCGTCGATCCCCACCAGCACATCGGCCAAACGCCCGCGCCGGGTGATACGGGCAAATCGCTCCCTATCGAGCGTATCGAGCGACACATTGATCCGCCGCACGCCGGCTGCGCGAAGCGCCTCAGCATGCCTCGCGAGTTGGCTGCCATTGGTGGTCAGCGTCAGCTCTTCGAGGCCTCGGCCGATGCGTGCGCCCAACGTATCCACCAGCCGCATGATGTCGCGCCGCACCAGCGGCTCGCCGCCCGTCAGTCTGATGCGCGTCGTACCCCGCGCGATGAACGCACCGGCAATGGTCTCGATTTCCTCAAAGCTCAAAACGTCGCGCTTGGGCAGAAACGTCATGTCTTCGGCCATGCAATACACACAGCGGAAGTCGCACCGGTCGGTCACCGAGATGCGCAGATAGGAAACATGCCGCCCGAACGTGTCGACCAGCGGACGGGCAGGGGAGACGGATGCGGTCATAGGGCTAAATCTATAGCGTCTCGCCGCACAATCAAACCCGCCAAAAACGAAAAAGGGCTGCCCTGGGGCAACCCTCTCGTGTTCGTGCGTTAGCACCAAGTCCGTCCAGTCAGGCCGGACGCCGTATACTAGTGGTTGACGATGATGCGGGCGCCAACTTCCACCCGTTCGTAGAGGTCGGTCACGTCCTCATTGGTCAGGCGGATGCAGCCCGACGACACGGCCTGCCCGATCGACCACGGCTCGGACGTGCCATGCACGCGATAAAGCGTCGAGCCGATGTAAAGCGCGCGGGCGCCCAGCGGATTGTCAGGGCCACCTTCCATATAGGCCGGCAGGTCCGGCACGCGCTTGCGCATGGCCGCGGGCGGCGTCCAGCCGGGCCATTCAGCCTTGCGCGTGATGCGGTGCGTGCCCGACCAGGTGAAGCCATCGCGGCCAACACCAATGCCGTATTTCAGCGCCTTGCCGTCTTCCAGCACCAGGTAAAGGCGACGCTCGTCGGTTTCGATCACGATCGTGCCGGGCGCCTGGGTGGTTTCGTAATCCACCACTTCCTTTTTGATAGCGCTCCCGGACCGTGGCTTTCGCACGGGCAACTCGGACTCTTCAACCCAGTTGCGCGACTGGCGATCATAGACCAGCCCCGCATGGGCAGGCAGCATGCTGCCCGCTGACAGAATAATGGTAAGTGCAACAACGGTTGCAGATTTGAGGGAGAACATCGCTCGACTTGGCCTCTGGATGCCGAGCCTGTCGCTCGGATGAATGGTTGCTCTTGGCACTTCGCTCTGGCGCGAATAGAGGTTGCCGCCACCGTTCCGCCATACTTCATTCTGCTAACACACACAGTGTTGCCACAAAGTTACACCGGCTGATCACCAGATCGTGATCGATCACTGGACGCGAGGTTGACAGTGGAACTCTGTCCTGCAATGCCCTGCTTGAATGAGGAAGGGCAGGGCACATGATGGATGATCTGAAGCGCCAGGCCGCTCGCATGGCGCTGGGAGAAGTCAAATCGGGCATGCGGCTCGGGTTGGGCACCGGCTCCACAGCCCGCCACTTCGTTGATCTCCTCGGTGAAAAGGTCGCTTCCGGGTTCGATTGCATCTGCGTGCCCACATCCGAAGCCACGCACCGCCAGGCAGAAGCCCTCGGCATTCCCTTGTCCAACCTCGACACGCTTGACCGACTGGATCTGACAGTGGACGGGGCTGACGAGATCGATCCTCGCCTCAACCTCATCAAAGGCGCCGGCGGTGCCCTGCTGCGCGAAAAGATCGTCGCCTCATCGTCCGACCGCATGGTGGTTATTGCCGACCACTCCAAAGTCGTTGCCACCCTAGGTCGTTTCCCCCTGCCCATTGAGGTCAATGCCTTTGGCCTCGGCGCCACACGTCGCTCGATCGCCGAGGTCATGGCCCGCCACGGGGCTGACGGCGAGCTTCGCCTACGTGCCACTCCCGAGGGCGCCCCCTATCTAACCGACGGCGGTCACCTGATCCTTGATGCTTTTTTTGGCCGCATTTCCCAAGCAGAAGCGCTCGGACGCGATCTGCTCGACATTGCCGGCGTGGTGGAGCACGGCCTTTTCCTCGGCATGTGCGAGACGGCTTTTGTGGCAATGCCGGATGGCGTAAGAACGCTGACGCCCACAACTTGATGGATCGGGAGACAATGGGGACCCTTGAAATGACCGGACTGATGACCCGCGCCAAAACCTTTGCAGCCGTAGCCCTGAGTGCTGCCATGCTGGCCGTCGCCGCACCGGCAATAGCGCAGGAAGTTTCCCCCGAGCAGCTGGCGCTGGCGCGTCAGTACATTGACCTGACCGATCGCGCGTCCATCTATGAAGTGACGCTGGTGGAAATCGGCGTGGGCACCATGCGCCAGATCGTCCAGCAGAACCCCACCCTGAGCGAAGAAGTTGGCGCTTCCGTCACCAAGATTCTCGAGGAATACCGTGGCCGCAAGGGTGAACTTCTCGACCAGTTCGCCCGCGTCTATGCCGCCCGCTTCACGGTGGAAGAGCTCGGTGAGATCATCGCCTTCTATGAATCGCCCACCGGCAAGAAGCTGTCGGAGGCCAATGGCGACGTGAACAAGGACCTGCAAGCCGTGCTCCGCGTCTTCACCGGCAACGCCCGTTCCGAGATCTTCGCCAAGGTCCGTGCCGACCTGCGTGCCCAAGGCTTTGAAGTTTAAGCTGCCGTTTGCACCAACGCCTCCGCGACCCCGCCTTGTGCGGGGTCTTTTTTTGCCTTACCTCCGATCCGATATTCATCGTCTTAAGCCGATGAACCTGAGGAGCCCACCATGACCGACAGCTACGATCTTCTTGTCATTGGCGCAGGGTCTGGCGGTGTCCGCGCCGCCCGCATGGCAGCCACCTATGGCGCCAAGGTCGCCGTGGTCGAAGAGTTTCGGGTGGGTGGCACCTGCGTTATTCGCGGCTGCGTGCCCAAAAAGCTCTATGTCTATGCGTCGCGCTTCCACGACCTGTTCGACATCGCCGGCAGCTTCGGCTGGCAGGTCGATGCCCGCTTCGACTGGCCCACCCTGGTCGCCGCCAAGGAACGTGAGATCACCCGTCTAGAGCATGCCTATACAGCCAACCTCGAAAAGCCCGGCGTCGAGATCATCAAGGATCGCGCCGTGGTCACCGGTCCCAACAGCATCCACCTGGTTCACGGCGATCGCGAGCTGACCGCCCGCTACATCCTCGTCGCAACCGGCGGGCACCCGAACATCCCCGCCATCCCGGGGGCCGAACTGGCGATCACCTCCAATGAAGCGTTCGATTTGCCCGCACTTCCCCATTCCATCCTGATCGAAGGCGGCGGCTATATCGCGGTTGAATTTGCCACCATCTTCGCCGGCTTGGGTGTTCACACCACCATTGTTTATCGCGGCGACCGCGTCTTGCGCAGCTTCGACGAAGACATGCGGCGCGGCCTTGAAGCCGGGCTCATCGAACGTGGCATCAAGCTGATCTATGGCACCACCATCACGGCCCTTGCGCGTGACGGCGACAACACCGCTGCCACCTTCAGCGACGGCGTCACAGCGCCCTATGGTGCCGTCATGTTCGCCATGGGCCGCGCGCCCAACACGCGGGGGCTTGGGCTTGAACAAGCAGGTGTCGAACTGGCCCCGTCAGGCGCCATCAAGGTGAACGCTTTCTCGCAGTCCTCCGTGCCGTCCATCTATGCGGTGGGCGACGTCAACGGCCGCGCCGCGCTCACCCCGGTGGCCATTCGCGAGGGCTGGTACTTCGCCGAAACCGTGTTCAACAACAACCCGATCACAGTGGATCATGGCCTCATCCCCACCGCCGTCTTTGCCGAGCCCGAGCTTGGTGTCATCGGCCTGACGGAAGAAGCGGCAGCCATGGTGGGCGATGTGGATGTGTTTGTGGCCCGCTTCCGCCCGATGATGAACACCTTGTCCACCCGCACCGAGCGCATGATCCTCAAGCTCATCACTGAGAAGGACGGCGGCAAAGTCCTGGGCTGCCACATCCTGGGGCCGGGCGCTGCCGAAATGATCCAGCTCGTGGCCATTCCCATGGGCATGGGGGCCAGCAAGGCCGACTTCGACCGAGCCATGGCGGTCCATCCCACCGCGGCCGAAGAACTCGTCACCTTCAAGGCGCCCAGCTATACCTATCGCAGCGGCAAGAAGATCGGCGGCTGACGCGGCGGCTCGACCTCCGAAAACAAAACGCCGCCCGAAGGGGCGGCGCTCATCATTCTTGACGATGGCTCGATCAGTTCATCGACACGCCATCGATCACCAATTCTTCTGCGCCAAGCGATAGCGACACCACGCCTGCAGAATAGCTCGAATGGCTGGTTGAAACCGAGGTAATATGCGCGCCGCTCACTTCGTAACGCAGCTCGCGCTCTTGCCCATCTTCACCCGCCACTGAGGCAATGATCGTAACGTCGCGATTAGCGCTCTTCTTGTCCCCCGTCTGGGCAGCCCATTCGAGCAGCGTCCTGTCTGGCGGTGACACCACCGTCATCGACAGCGAAAAGTCGGTGGTCGCCGGAATGTCGTCATAGGCAGGCGAAGTCGACAGATAAACGCCCAGGTCGCTGATCTGATACTCGGTTTCGGCGCCCTCTGCATCGGTGATGATCATCGTGGAGGGCGGAAAGGTCTGCGTTTCGTCCTGCGCCAGCACGGCAACCGGGGCGGCCAGGGCAAGACCCAGGGCAAAAAGCACACTGCGAGAAAGGTTTAGGTTAGGCATGATAGCTCCTCCTGCGGGAGCATAGACATGCGCAGCCATCACGCAGGTGTCAAGCTGGCCTATGCCGCACGCCGCTCGACGCTGCCTGATTAAACTTGTCGCATTCCGTCTTGCTTGGTATTCCCGCCCGCAACAGCCCCAACCTTCTCCCCGAGCGAGATCGATCATGACCACCTGGACTCCCGACAGCTGGCGCGCCAAGCCGATCTCCCAGGTGCCCGCCTATCCCGATCCAGCCGCCCTTGCCGAAGCCGAGCGTCAGCTGGCCACCTTTCCCCCGCTGGTCTTTGCCGGCGAGGCCCGTGATCTCAAGGCCCGTCTTGCCGCCGTCGCGCGCGGCGAAGCCTTTTTACTGCAAGGCGGTGACTGCGCCGAAAGCTTTGCCGAACACGGCGCCGACCACATCCGGGACTTCTTCCGCGTCTTCCTCCAGATGGCGGTTGTCCTTACCCACGGCGCCAGCAAGCCCGTGGTCAAGGTCGGGCGCGTTGCCGGCCAGTTCGCCAAGCCACGCTCGGCCGATACTGAAACCATCGATGGCGTCGAACTTCCCTCCTATCGCGGCGACATCATCAACGACATCGCCTTCACCCCAGGCGCCCGCATCCCCGATCCGGATCGCATGCTGCAGGCTTACCGGCAGTCTGCCGCCACGCTGAACCTGCTGCGCGCCTTCGCGTCCGGCGGCTATGCCGAGCTGACCCGCATTCACGAATGGACCGTGGGCTTCATGAAGGGCTCCAACTGGTATCCACGCTACGAGGAAGTGGCCCGCAAGATCGACGATGCCATTACCTTCATGAGTGCCTTGGGGCTCAACCCCGACAACACCCCGGCTTTGCGCCAGACCAGCTTCTTCACCAGCCACGAAGCCCTCCTGCTGGGCTACGAAGAAGCGCTGACCCGCCGCGACTCCATCACCAATGACTGGTACGCCACCTCCGGCCACATGCTGTGGATCGGCGATCGCACCCGTCAACCCGACGCCGCCCATGTCGAATACTTCGCCGGCATCCGCAATCCTATCGGCATCAAATGCGGCCCGACCCTCGGCAGTGACGACCTCCTGCGCCTGCTGGATCGGCTCAACCCAACCGACGATGCCGGCCGTATCACGC
>CAKTFF010000146.1 GCA_934553185.1 uncultured Devosia sp. | reverse complement strand
AGCGCGTAATCGCCCGTCGCAGTGGAGACAATCTTTGCCAAGGCCAGACCTTTCCTCGTTTCTGATGGGATCAGAATGATGGAGTTTAGAACCGGCGATCCGTGTCGGCGGGTTCAGGTTGGCGAGGGTCAATAGCACCGGTGGCGGCACTTGCCTAGGCGGATTCGGGGAGCCCGGCCATGCTCGTGCCGCCGGGCTCGCAAGGCTTACATCTGGTGTTCGTCATCCACAAAGATCAGCAGCATCTCGTCCTGGTCAAGCGCCGCGGATACGATGTGTTCGGCCCCACCCTGCTCCTCCAGCATGGCGGACAGATCAGTGTTGGCGCTCAGGGTTTCACGCAGCTTGTCGAGCGTGTCGCTTTTCTCGGCAGCCATTTCACGCAGTTGCTCGACCGTTGCGTTGGTCGGCCCGGTTTGAAGTTCGGACAGGTAGACCACGCGCGCTTCGGTGGCGGTTTCGGCCGCACTGGCCGCCGCGCTCATCTTCGCGTCGTCGCTGAGGCCGCCGATCGCGATCTCGACAGAGACCGGGGTATCCTCGGTCATGGCGCCATCGGTCGTCGCGGCGGCTCCAGCCTCGGTGGATGGAGTTGCGGATGCGTCCTGGGCAAGCGCCGGAACCGCGCCCAGAGCCAGACCGGCCCAAACAGC
Organism: uncultured Devosia sp.; assembly: GCA_934553185.1. Classification (GTDB taxonomy): domain Bacteria; phylum Pseudomonadota; class Alphaproteobacteria; order Rhizobiales; family Devosiaceae; genus Devosia. The sequence continues at coordinate 5,423 of CAKTFF010000146.1, read as the reverse complement.
CAAAACAACAGTTGTCTTCATTTTTTACCTCCTCAAGAAGCCCGGAAAACGGCACGACAAAAGCTCCGTTCCGCATATGGCGAGCGGCGGAACGATTATTGGATATAGGCAAAAGGCTCTTTGCACGGGCAGATCGCTTGACCATAATGGCGCAGCCCACCTTTGGCTTTCTCCGATCTTCCGGCTTCATGTCCCCTCTCCGCGTCACCCCGCTTATCCTGGCGGTCGCCCTGTTCATGGAACAGATGGATTCGACCGTTATCGCGACGTCGCTGCCGGCTATTGCCGCCGATATCGGCACCGAGCCCATCGCGCTCAAGCTGGCGCTGACCGCCTATTTCGTGGCACTCGCAATCTTTATTCCGATCAGCGGCTGGATGGCTGACCGGTTCGGCGCCAAGAATATTTTTCGCCTCGCCATCTTTGTGTTCATGCTCGGCTCGCTCGCCTGCTCGTTCTCATTTTCGCTCGAAACCTTTGTGATGTCGCGGTTCTTCCAGGGTGTCGGCTCGTCCATGATGACGCCCGTGGGCCGGCTGCTGCTGGTTCGCTCGACGCCGCGAAACGAGTTGGTCTCGGCCATGGCCTGGCTGACCCTCCCCGCTTTGGTCGGCCCCTTAACCGGGCCGCTGATCGGTGGCTTTCTCACCACCTATCTTAGCTGGCACTGGATCTTCTGGATCAATATTCCCATCGGCATTGCAGGCATTATTCTGGCCGGCATCTTTCTCAAGGTGCCTGCTGCCCGCAATCCGAGGCCGATCGACATGGGAGGGTTCTTTCTGGCCGGCGTGGCCTTTGCCGGCACGGTGTTCGGCCTCTCGGTGGTCAGTCTTCCTGCACTGCCGATCATCTATGGCTACCTGACGCTCGCCATCGGGGTGACCTCCGGCATCTTCTACCTGCTGCATGCCCAGCGGGTGCGCTTTCCCCTGCTGGATCCGCAATTGCTGCGGCACAAGCTGTTTCGTGCCTCGATCACCGGCGGCTCGCTGTTTCGCCTCGGTGTTGGAGCCGTACCATTCCTGCTGCCGTTAATGCTGCAGCTGGGCTTCGGCCTCAGCCCCTTCCAGTCGGGCGCGATCACCTTTGTTTCCGCGCTGGGCGCTATCATGAGCAAGGCCATTGCCGAAAAAGCGTTTGCCCGCTTCGGCTTCCCTCGCGTCCTGGGCTTCGCCGCGCTGTTCGGCGGGAGCCTGATCGCCGTCCAGGGCCTGTTCACCACCGCAACGCCGGTGCCCCTGATCATGGCCGTGCTTCTTGTCAGCGGCGTGTTGCGGTCGGTGTTTTTCACCGGCTCGAACGCCCTGGGCTATGCCGATGTGGACGATGAGGAAGCCAGCCAGGCAACGGCCATCGTTGCCGTGTGTCAGCAACTCAGCATTGCCGGCGGGGTCGCGATCGCCGGCGCGCTGCTTGAACTCAGCACCCACATGCGGGGAACTGAACTGCAGCTGGCCGATTTCCAAATTGCGTTCTTTGCCGTTGGCGGGCTCAGCGCTCTGGCCAGCCTGGTTTATTTCACCTTGCCCGCGCAAGCGGGCAGCAATGTCTCGGGGCATCACCGCACCGCGCATCGGGAGTGACCCCCACCCGTGTCTCGCATCACGCCGCTAATCCTTGCCACCGCTTTGTTCATGGAAAACATGGACGCGACGGTGATCTCCACCTCCCTGGCTGCCATTGCCGCCGATATCGGCACCGATCCCATTTCGCTCAAGCTGGCGCTCACTGCCTACCTTGTCGCGCTGGCTATTTTTATCCCCGTATCTTCGTGGATGGCCGACCGGTTTGGCGCCCGTAATGTGTTCCGGATCGCCATGGCCATTTTCGTGCTGGGTTCCATCGCATGTGCCTTCGCCAATGGGCTGTTTGCCTTTGTGGGCGCACGGTTTCTCCAAGGCATGGGCGGCGCCTTGATGACCCCTGTGGCAAGGCTGGTACTGGTGCGCTCAACGCCCGACACGACCTCGTCAATGCCATGGCCTGGCTGACGATACCCGGGCTTGTGGGGCCCATTGTGGGGCCACCCTTTGGCGGGTTCCTCACGACCTACTTTTCCTGGCACTGGATCTTCTTGATCAACGTGCCGATCGGTATCCTCGGCATCGCGCTGGTGAGCCGCTTTCTGCCGGACACCGAACGGGTCGAGCCGCGCCCCATCGATCTCAAGGGCTTCGCCTTAGCGGGGCCTGCCTTCGCCCTTTTTGCCTTTGGCACCTCGGTGATCAGCCTTCCCGCGCTGCCGCCGCTGGTGGGTGTCGCGGCAACGCTGGTCGGGCTGCTCCTTGTCTACCTTTATGCCCGGCACGCGTTGGCGGTCGACGAGCCGCTGTTCGACCTGCGCCTCCTCCGCTACCCTTTCTTCCGCAGCGCCGTGGTCGCCGGTACGTTTTTCCGCCTGGGGCAAGGCGCGATTCCGTTCCTCTTCCCCCTTATGCTGCAACTGAGCTTTGGCTACTCCCCGTTTGAGTCGGGCATGATCACCTTTGCCAGCGCGATCGGCGCGATCATCGCCAAATTCGTGGCCAATGCGGTGTTTGTTCGGCTCGGCTTCCGCTGGTCCCTGACCATTGCTACGGCGGTATCGGCAAGCGGGCTTCTCGCCATGGGGCTTTACACGCCTGAAACGGCGGTGCCGCTGATCGTCGGCATTCTGGTGTTTGTGGGCTTCTGGCAATCGATCTTCTGGACCGGCAGCAATGCCTTCGTGTTCGCCGACATCGATGACAAGGATGCCGGCCAAGCCAATGTGATCGCCCAAGTGTCAACGCAGATGTCGATCGCCCTGGGCGTCGCTTTGGGCGGGGGCATGCTGGAGGCCAGCACTGCGCTACGCGGCGGTGAACTGGCGCTCGGCGACTTCCACTTCGCCTTCGTGGTTCTCGCCGTGATGTGCCTGATCTCGACAGCAATGTTCTGGCGGCTGCCCAATAATGCAGGCCATCAGCTCACCGCAGGCCAGCACGCTCATTGAGCGCTACTGCTCGTCGTCTTCAGGGTGGACGTCGCGATTGCCCTTGAAGCCCTTGGCAATCAGGTAGGCTTCGGCCGAATCCTGCCGGCTGGATGGGGGCTTGGCGTGAAAAGTGGTGCGGAAGTGGCGCTTGAGCATGTGCAGCAATTCATGCTCGGTGCCGCCCTGGAACACCTTGGCGACAAAGGCACCGCCCGGCGCCAGCACGTCCAGCGCAAAGTCGGCCGCGATCTCGATCAGCTGCACGATGCGCAGGTGGTCCGTCGGGCGATGCCCGGTGGTGGGCCAAGCCATGTCGCTCATCACGAGGTCGGCTTTTTTGCCGCCCATCGCATCGATCAGCATCTGCGGCGCGTCATCCTCGGTGAAATCCTTTCGGAACAGGATCACTCCGGGGATCGGATCCATCTCAAGATAGTCGATGCCCACGACCAGCGGATTGCTGTCGGTCGACCCCACCGCCTGCGCCGCAACCTGCGACCAGCCGCCCGGCGCCGCACCGAGATCCACCACGCGCGTGCCTTTGTGGAACAGCTTGTGTTTCTCATCCATCTCCCGGATCTTGAAGGCAGCGCGCGAGCGGTAGCCTTCGGCGCGGGCCCGGGCCACATAAGGATCGTTGAGCTGCCGCTCCAACCACTTGGTGGAACTGACCTTACGGCCCTTGGCCGACTTCACCCTTATCTTGAGGTCCTTGTCGGACTTGCGGCCACCAGTGCCGAGCGCCTTATCCACCATTTGCGTTTCTCCGCGGATAGCGTGATACGCCCTTGCTTACCCGATCGGCGTCCATAAGCGAGATCAGGATGCCCTCGCGCAGGCCTCGATCAGCCACGCGGACGCGCTCGGTTGGCCATTCCCGCCGGATCGCCTCGAAAATGGCGCAGCCGGGCAGCACCAGATCGGCACGGTCCCGGCCAATGCAGGGATGGGCAACGCGCCGCTCGAACGGCATGCCGAGCAGCACTCTCATGGTTTCATCAACCTCGGCCCGCTTCATCCAGAGCCCATCGACCTTCTGCCGCTCGTAGCGCTCAAGCCCCAAATGCAGGCCGGCAAGGGTGGTGACCGTGCCTGACGTGCCGATCAGGTGAACCGGATGGCTGGCGATCATTTGGCGCAGCTTCTCGCGGCCGCGGAACTGCTTGAGCTGCTCGGCAACGTGGCTCACCATGGCCTCGAAGACCGCAGGCGTAACGTCGATGCCGCCAAACTTTTCTGCGATGGACACCACACCCACCGGCAAGGATTGCCAGGAGCGTATCGCGGCGGGCATGCGGCCTTGCGACTTGGGCCGGCCACCCCTGAAATCAAGCCAGGCCAATTCAGAGGACCCGCCACCGATATCAAACATCAAGGCACCCGCGGCCGTCGATTCGATCAGGTCGGCACAGCCGGTTACAGCCAGCTCGGCTTCGGTCCGCCTGTCGACGATCTCCAGCTCAAGCCCCAGTTCGGCCTTGACCCGCTCGAGAAAGGCCGGGCCATTTGCGGCGGCACGACAGGCTTCGGTGGCGATCAGCCGCATGCGCGCTGGCTGGTGCTCGCGCAGCTTGTTGCGGCATTGACGCAAGGCCTCCATGGTTCGCTCCATGGCCTGATCGCCCAAGCGGCCGGTGACCGACACGCCCTCGCCCAGCCGCACGATGCGCGTGAAGCCATCCACCACGCGAAAACCATGGTCATGAGGCCGTGCGATCAGCAGCCGGCAATTGTTGGTACCCAGATCAAGGGCTGCGTAGATCGGACCGCGATGCTTACGCGGCAAGGTGGCGGGGGAAGTCCGCTTTTCCGCGAAGTGGGCGGGCATTTCGGCCCCTACCCTCCCCGTCGGTCCATGGATGGACGGGGCACGGATTGCCACCTCGTCAATTGACGAGTGCGCGGCAGCGGACCGATCAGAATCGGTCACGGCAGTCTCCTGCGGTGCGCGGTCGCTCCATCCGGCTAGACCGGCTGCGCCCAGGCGCACTGTGTTCAAGTGTCATCCATGACGGTAGTGCAAGGGGGCCGCCAAAGCAATGGCGGCGTTCAGCACCAGGACAATGCGGGATGCGCTTGCAATCGTTGTCCGCATTGTCTATGCAGACCCCGCGCCGGGCAATCCACCGCCCCGCGCACACCGCGGGCCCTGCCCGATCCCTGCTGGGGAATAGTTCAACGGTAGAACAGCGGACTCTGACTCCGTCAATCTTGGTTCGAATCCAGGTTCCCCAGCCAATCCTTCCTAAGCCATTGATAACGCAATAACTCCAGGGTTTCCGGGGGTCTTAGAGCGTCAAGGTGATCCACTTTGGTGATCCATTTCGGGTGCAAATCTGCATCGCCGTGAGTGGAGCGCTATAACACCTGGGGAAGGAGATTTTTGCATGTCCAACCTCAAACGTCGTGGTGCCACCTACTATGCTCGGCAGGTGGTTCCGCTTGAGCTGCAAGCCCAGATTGG
>CAKTFF010000145.1 GCA_934553185.1 uncultured Devosia sp. | reverse complement strand
GGGTGTGGAGTGACCAACGCACGATGTTGAACCATTGCGGATCATCCTGACGCACAACGGGCCCCAGCAGTTCTTTTGAAATGCGCTCGGGCAGGATGCGATGGGCGGAAGGGTCAGGCAAGGCGCGGCGAATGGCTTGGAGCTGACGGCCGGATGCGGAGACTGTTTCGCACAAACCAGCCTGGTAGGCGACCGCCAGATCCGCGACATCCTCATAGGGGACAGGCCGATAAGCGGCCTGGTTGGCGAAGAAGAACTCCTGAAGACGTTGCAGTTCCTCACCACCATCGAGAACGCAGACACTGATATCGCTCAGCTCGAAGGCGGAGACGGCGCCAAACGCTTCGGGCACGAGGAACGCCTGACCATCAAAGAAAGCCGTGCCGACAAAGCTGGCGCCATAGAGGGTGTCGCGACGCTCGGTCCAGGGGCCGTTGCGCGTCAGAACATCGACCATGCCGGTTTGAAGCGGCGCAAACCGCGTTTCTCCGCGCAAAGACCGGAACTCGATCATTTCAGGGTCGCCGAACACGGCGGCTGCAATGCCGCGGCAAAGATCCACATCGAACCCGGACCAGCGCCCCTGCCCGTCCTGCTGCGCGAACCCTGGCAGCGGATTGGTCGCCCCGCAGATCAGAAATCCGCGTTCACGCACCTTGTCCAAGGTCTGGGCCCAAACAGGGCTCGTGGCGAGCACCGCAAGGCAGAAAATGGCTGCGGCCCGAAACAGCACCTGTTTGATGAATGGATACAAAAGGCTGCTTTCCCTGGCCATGCCCTGCCATATTAGAAATGGCGGTGGATGGGTCAAGACAGCCGGAGGATTGCCTTGTGCATTGCGGCTTGGCGCTCTGTTCGGGCGATCAATGCAGGATCTGGCTGAGGAATAGCTTGGTGCGCTCGTGCTGGGGATTGCTGAAGAACGCCTCTGGCTGGTTTTGCTCGATGATCTGCCCCTGATCCATGAAGATGACGCGGTTCGCGACCTGGCGGGCGAAACCCATTTCGTGGGTCACGCAGATCATGGTCATGCCTTCTTCGGCCAGGCTGATCATGACTTCGAGCACTTCCTTGACCATTTCGGGGTCGAGCGCCGAGGTGGGCTCATCGAACAGCATGATCCGCGGCTGCATGCAAAGAGACCGCGCAATCGCCACGCGTTGCTGCTGGCCGCCCGAGAGCTGCCCGGGAAACTTGCGCGCCTGTTCGGGAATTTTGACCCGCTCGAGGTAGTGCATAGCCGTGTCTTCAGCCTCAGCCTTGGGCACGCCGCGCACCCAGATGGGCGCGAGGGTGAGATTGTCGATGATAGACAGATGGGGAAAGAGGTTGAAGTGCTGGAACACCATGCCGACTTCACGCCGCACTTCGTCGATCCGCTTCAGATCGGCCGTGAGTTCGGTGCCATTGACGATGATCTGGCCTTCCTGGTGTTCTTCCAGGCGGTTGATGCACCGGATCAGCGTCGACTTGCCTGAACCGGATGGTCCGGCAATGACGATGCGCTCGCCTTCCATGACCTTGAGGTTGATGTCACGCAGAACGTGGAAGTCGCTGTACCACTTGTGCATACCGATGACGTCGATGGCGACGTTGGTCGAGGACACCTTGGCGTGGGACAAGTCCACTGGGCGATCGATAGTCGTTTCGGAAACCTGAGACATTGAACTACCTCTTGTAGCCAGTGTTGAGACGGCGCTCCATGTAGATGGAGTAGCGCGACATGCCAAAGCAGAAGACCCAGAACACCATGGCGGCAAATAGGTAGCCGGTGGTCGCCGTGTTGGAGGACTGCCACTCCAATGCGGTGTCGTTCTTGGTCTTCACCGCTTCGAGCAGATCCTTCATGCCCACGATATAGACGAGGGATGTGTCCTTAAAGAGCGCGATAAAGCTGTTCACGATGCCTGGGATCACATGCTTGAGGGCCTGCGGCAAGATGATGAAATACATCCGCTGCCAGTAGCCCAGGCCCAATGACGCTCCCGCTTCGTACTGCCCGCGCGGGATGGCCTGCAGGCCGCCACGCACGACTTCAGCCATGTAGGCCGAGGTGAAAAGCGTAACACCAACGAGGGCGCGCAGCAGTTTGTCGACCGTCGTGCCCTGCGGCATGAACAGCGGCAGCATGATCGAGGCCATGAACAGGATGGTGATCAGCGGCACGGCACGGATCAGTTCGATGAATGCAACGCAGAGCGTCTTGATAACCGGCAGCTTGGATTGGCGACCAAGCGCCAGGATGATGCCCAGCGGGAAACTGAGGGTGATGCCGACAACCGAGATGATCAGAGTGACCAGCAGCCCGCCCCACTTCTCGGTGGGGATGGGCCTCAAACCAAACACGCCGCCAGCCAGGAGGAAGTAGCTAACGATCGGGTAGACGAGCAGAAAGAGTATCGCATTGGTCCGTTTGAATGGCACCTTGGGCATCAGCAAAGGGATCAGCAGCGCGGCGCCAAGGGCGAAGACGATGTTGGGGCGCCACTGTTCGGGAATGTCGTAAAAGCCGTAGATGAAAAATTCCATCTCACTGGCAATGTAGGCCCAGCAGGCGCCGGCTGTTTCGAGACGGCATTGTTCAACCGTGCCGCCGGGTGGGACGGCATGACCGATGAAGAAGTTGTAGAGCGGCGGCACGACCCAGAACAGAAACATCAGGCCGAGAATGGTCAGCACCGAGTCCAGTGGGGTGGCGAAGAGGTTTTTCTGAGCCCAAGCCACGGCGCCACTGGTGCGGCGTGGCGCCGGCTTGGCATCAACGAGCGTGGAGCGGACGAAGCCGATATCGGTCATGGCTGATCTCCTATCGCTCGACCAGGCTGACGCGGCCATTGTACCAGTTCATGATCGCCGAGGTGAGCAGCGACAGGATCAGGTAAACCAGCATGGTCAGGGCGATGCACTCGATGGCGCGTCCGGTCTGGTTGAGCGACGTACCGGCAAAAACGTTGACCAGTTCGGGGTAGCCGATCGCAGCACCCAGCGACGAGTTCTTGGTCAGGTTGAGATACTGGCTGGTCAGCGGCGGGATGATCACCCGCATGGCCTGTGGCACGATCACCAGCCGCAGCCGATCACCCTCTTTCAAGCCGAGTGATTGCGCTGCCTCGGTCTGTCCTCGGCTGACGGCCTGAATGCCGCCGCGGACGGTTTCGGCGATAAAGGACGCCGTATAGATCGAAAGGCCAAACACAAGCGCTAGGAATTCGGGTGGAAGTTGCAGGCCTCCGCGGAAGTTGAAGCGCTCCAGAACTGGCGGTTCGAATGTGACGCTGGCTCCACTGATCAGCCAGACGAGCGCCGGCAGGGCAATCAACAGGGCGACCGATGATAGGAATACCGGAAAACGTTTACCGTTCGCTTCAAGGCGAAGCCTCGCCCAGCGGCGCAAAACCAGGACGCCGATTATCGCAAGCGCCACGCCGATCCAGACAAAGCCAAACTGCGCATCGGGCAGCGGCTTGGGCACGAAGATGCCGCGCTGGTTGATAAAGGAGTCGAGCGGCAGGAGGATCGACTGGCGAACGGCCGGCATGGCTTTGAGAACAGCAAAATACCAAAAGAACAGCTGCAGCAGCAGCGGAATGTTGCGGATGACCTCGACATAGATCGTGGCGAGAGAGGAAATTAGGAAGTTGCTCGACAGCCGAGCGATGCCGATGGTGAAGCCCAGGATGGTCGCAAAGACAATGCCGATAAAGGCGACCAGCAGGGTATTGGTGATGCCGATCAGGAACGCCTCCCAATAATAGGATGCGCGCGACCAGGGAAGCAGGGCGAAGCTGATGTCGAAACCGGCGGTCTTCCAAAGGAAGTCAAAGCCGGTGGTCTTGTTTTGGGCAGCCAGGTTAACGGCGGTGTTGCCGATGATCCAAACGATGAACCAAACCAGCAATACGGCCACGACCACCTGATAGATGATGCCGCGAATGACCGGGTCGTTGTAAAAGGCGACCCTGGGCGCCGAACCGGCACCCGTATCAAGAGTAGTCATGTGTCAGATGTCCCCGGGCCGTCGTGTCGGCCGCTCCGGACGCCGCGGGAGCAGCCATCGACGGAGCAGAAGAGCCGGCGCTTGCCCAAAGGCAGCGCCAGCTCAATTGGTTTTAGCGGATCGGCGCAGCGTACTGGATGCCGCCATTGCTCCACAGGGCGTTCAGGCCACGCTCAAGCCCGATCGGGGTGGAAGGACCAACGTTGCGATCGTAGATTTCGGCGTAGTTACCGACCAGCTTGACGATCTGGTAAGCCCAGTCCTTGGTGAGGCCCAGCGGCGTACCGAAATCGCCTTCAACACCCAGCAGGCGCTTGATGGCGGGGTTGTCGGAACCCAGCATTTCGTCAACGTTGGCAGAGCTCACGCCCAGTTCTTCGGCTTCAAGCAGGGAGAAATAGGTCCAGCGCGCAATGTTGAACCATGCGCTGTCGCCGGCACGAACTACAGGGCCAAGGGGCTCCTTGGAGATCACTTCGGGCAGAATGATGTGATCATCGGGGTTGGCGAACTTGGAACGCTCGGCTGCCAGGGCGGAAGAGTCCGTGGTGTACACATCGCAACGGCCGTCTTCGTAGGCCTTCACCACCTCGTCCTGGTCCACGAAGACTACGGTGTTGAATTCGAGATTGTTGGCGGCGAAGTAGTCAGCAGCGTTGAGTTCGGTGGTGGTGCCGGATTCGATGCAGATCGCGGCGCCGCTGAGATCGAGAGCCGAGGCAATGCCGTCAGCTTCACGGACCATGAAGCCCTGGCCATCATAGAACATGGTACCAACGAAGCTGATACCCAGCTGGGTGTCGCGGCTCATGGTCCAGGTGGTGGTGCGGGACAGGACGTCGATTTCGCCAGCGGACAGAGCAGTAAAGCGTTCCTGGCTCGTCAGAGAGGTGTAGCGAACGGCGTCGGCATCGTTGAAGATGGCGGCGGCGAGCGCACGGCAGTAATCAACTTCAAGGCCAGTCCAGACGTTGTTGGCGTCAGGTGCAGAGAAGCCGGGCACGCCGCCGGTGACGCCGCACTGAACATAGCCCTTAGCCTTGACGTCGTCGAGAATTGCAGCCTGCGCAGACGTTGCTACGAGGCCGAGCGTGGCCGCGAGAGCAAGCGTTACAAACGTTTTTTGCATGAATGTTGCCTTTGTTTCCTGACCCTTGTGTCCCGGAGCTCATCAGGCTTGCACCAGCGTCTCCAGTGGCACCGTCCGCCTTTGCCTGCGGCTGTGATGCTGATAAGCATGCAAGCGTCTATTGACCGTTGCGTCAAGAGCCGTTGCGGGCAATGGACAGCTAAGCTGTCTCTTTCTTAGCCAACAAGGCCACCCTGAACTCTATTTAAGCACTGAGCCTAGCATGAGTGACACCAAAAGCGGCAGCACTGCCCACCAATCTGTCGAAACGATCCTGACCCATGCTGGGCGCGAACCGCACGATCAGTTCGGTTTCGTCAACACGCCGATTTACCGCGGCTCTACAGTGCTGTTTCAAACGCTGGCTGACCTCGAATCGCAGCAGCAGCGTTATCTTTATGGCCGCGCCGGGAACCCTACCACCGAAGGCGTCGAGGCCATTATCACCGAACTTGAAGGTGCGTATCGCACCCAGTTGGTGCCGTCAGGCCTGGCTGCCATCACCATTGCCCTATTGAGCTGCGTCAAGGCGGGTGATGATGTGCTGATCAGTGACAGTGCCTACGAGCCGGGACGCGTTTTCAGCGACAGTTTCCTTGCGCGCATGGGCGTAACGACGCGCTATTATGATCCACGTATCGGGTCTGCGCTGGGTTCGATGATGCAAGCCAATACAAGGGCAGTGCTGGCTGAAAGTCCGGGTTCGCTGACCTTTGAAGTGCAAGACCTGCCAGCGATCGCTCGGGTTGCGCATGCGGGCGGCGCCCGGCTGATTGTCGACAACTCATGGGCCAGCCCCCTCTACCACAAGCCGCTGAGACTGGGCGCGGACCTCGTGGTTCATGCAGGCACCAAGATGTTTGTTGGCCATTCGGATGCCTTTGCCGGCACCATTTCGACGACGCAGGATGCGTGGCCGGACGTTGAACGCACACGGCGTGAATTGGGGATTTTCACCTCAGGGGATGACGCATACCTTGT
>CAKTFF010000144.1 GCA_934553185.1 uncultured Devosia sp. | reverse complement strand
ACCCCTATGCCCGCGAACTGGTGGGCGATGTTCAATGGTCTCCCGCGCACTTCGGCTATAATGCCGATGCCGAAGAAAAGGACCTCTCGTTCAACGATCAGGACAGCGCTGCCTTTATGCCCAAGGCGCGCGTGGTCGATCCCAATGCCTATGACTGGAGCGGCGACAGCAAGCCATCGGTGGAATGGGCAAAGACCATTTTTTACGAGACCCACGTCAAGGGCTTTACCCAGCTCCACCCCGCCGTTCCGCAGGAGTTGCGCGGCACATTCGAGGGCCTGGCCCAGCGCGAGGTCATCGACTACATCAAGTCCACCGGCGTCACATCGGTGGAGCTTCTGCCGATCCACTTTTTTCCCGATGACGACTTCCTGCTGCAAAAGGGCCTGCGCAACTTTTGGGGCTACAACACCCTCGGCTTTTTTGCGCCCGCCAGCCGCTACTATGGCCCGAACGGCATCAACGGCCTGCGCAACACCATCCGCGCCTTCCATGATGCGGGCCTCGAAGTGATTCTCGACGTGGTTTACAACCACACCGCCGAAGGCAACGAGATGGGGCCGACGCTCTCCTGGAAGGGCATCGACAACTTCTCCTATTATCGCACCATGCCGGGCGAGCCGCGCTACTACATCAACGATACGGGCACCGGAAACACCGTCAACACCAGCCATCCGCGCGTTTTGCAGATGGTGACGGACTCCCTGCGCTACTGGGCCGACGACATGCATGTGGACGGCTTCCGCTTCGACCTGGGCACGATCCTGGGTCGCGAGCCATATGGGTTCGATCAGCGCAGCGGCTTCTTTGAAGCCATCGGGCAGGATCCAAGCCTTGCCAAGGTCAAGCTGGTCGGCGAGCCCTGGGATATCGGCCCCGGCGGCTACCAAGTCGGCGGCTTCCCGCCCGGCTGGGCGGAATGGAACGACAAATATCGTGATACCGTGCGCGACTATTGGAAGAACACGGACCACACGGCGCCCGACTTTGCGGCCCGCTTTACCGGATCGGGCGACGTTTACGACCTGCGCGGGCGTCGTCCCTGGGCTGGGGTGAACTTTCTCACCGCCCATGACGGCTTCACCCTCCATGACGTTGTCTCCTACAACGAGAAGCACAACGAGGCGAATGGCGAAAACAACAATGACGGCCATGGCGACAACCGTAGCTACAACTACGGCGTTGAAGGCGAAACCGATGACGATGGCATTGTCGCCACGCGCGAGCGGCAAAAGCGGAACTTCCTGGCGACGCTCTTTCTTTCGCACGGCACGCCCATGCTTCTGGCTGGCGACGAATTCAGCCGGACCCAGGGCGGCAACAACAATGGCTATGCCCAGGACAGCGAGATCAGTTGGATTAACTGGGACTTCAACGATAATGCCAAGGCGCTGACCGAGTTCGTCCGCAAGCTTGTGGCGATCCGCAATACCCAGCCCATTACCCGCCGCGACAACTGGCGCGATATGATGGGCGTCACCTGGTACAATCCCGGTGGCGGGGAACAGCTTCCCGAGCATTGGGCCGACGGCGGCGCAACAACACTGGGCCTGCGCCTGTCCCGCGATGATCTCAAGGGGCAGGACGGCATCTGGTGGGAAGTTGTTATCCTGTTCAACCCCCATGACGGCGAGGTGGACTTCCAGGTGCCGGTGCGCGAGGACGGCACGTCCTGGACGGCTGCCGTCGATACGAGCGAACCCGACGGTGATGCCCGTACCGTCAAGGGTGGCGAATCCATCAAGATGGCGCCGCGCTCGCTGCTGCTGCTTCATTAAGGGGCGAATCTAGCCTGCATCTATCGGGGAACGGCCGGCCCAGCCCGGCCGTTTTCACGCCCATCTCCCCAACGACAACAATAATCCGGAGCGCCGATGTCTTCTCCTGTTTCCCTTATCGAACTCAATGACGGCTACTCCATCCCCCAACTGGGCTTCGGCGTCTGGCAGGTTCCCGACAACGAGGCAACGCAAGCGGTTCGCACCGCGATCGACGCCGGCTACCGGCTGATCGACACGGCCCAAGGCTATGAAAATGAAAGCGGTGTCGGCCGCGCCATCAAGGAGAGTGGCCTGGCCCGAGAAGAGCTGTTCATCACCACCAAGCTGCGCAACCGGGCGCACGCTTTCGACCAGGCCTTGCGTGAGTTCGACCAGAGTCAGAGCAAGCTCGGCCTCGATTATGTCGACATGTTGCTAATCCACTGGCCGGTGCCGCAGCAGGACAAGTATGTCGATGCTTGGAAGGCATTGCTGAAGCTCAAGGAAGATGGGCGGGTCCGCTCAGTCGGCGTTTCCAACTTCCTGCCCGAGCATCTTGCGCACATCATCGACGAGACGGGAGTGACGCCGGTTATCAACCAGATCGAGCTTCACCCCAAATACCAGCAGCGCGACGTGCGCGCGGTGCATGCGCAGCGCAACATCCGCATTGAGTGCTATAGCCCCCTGGGCAGCGGTGCGGTTCTCAAGGATGAAACAATCAGTGCCATTGCCGACAAGCACGGCAAGAGCGTGGCGCAGGTGATCCTGCGCTGGCTGCTGGACCAGGATCTGGTTGTGATCCCCAAATCCACCCACCCAGAGCGCATCCGCAACAACATCGATGTGTTCGGCTTCAGCCTCGACGAGGACGACAAGAGCAAGCTCGACGCGCTGGATGATCCGGCACATGGCAAAACAGGCGGCCAGCCTGCCACCATGAACAATCTGTTTTAGCAGCGCGTCAGCGCTTCCAACACCTGACCATGTGCCGTGCCGGCTCCCTCTTTTGTGGGGGCTGGTTAACGGATGTGGTTTGTCGGGCTTACCCATTGCAGTAGATGGCCGTTTTTTTACGGCCCGAGGTAAAGATGAACAAGCAACTCGATATCGTCCGGACGTTGCAGCGCGAACAAGGGATGAATTTTGGAACACGCCTTCTTTCGAGAGGTGTGCAGTTCCGTCTCTGGGCACCTTTGGCGAAAGCCGTGTTGCTCAAGCTCCATGACCTTGACCTTGTTGTCGAAATGACACCCAAGCCACACGGCTGGCACGAGGTAGACGTGCCCACAGCTGCGCCCGGCATGCTGTATTGCTTTGTGCTGGAGGACGGCACCGAAGTCCCGGACCCCGCATCGCGCTTCCAGCCACAGGACGTGGACGGCCCCAGCGAGATCATCGACCCGCGTGCTTTCCCCTGGACGGATGCCGACTGGCACGGCAGGCCGTGGGAAGAAACGATATTTTATGAACTGCATGTCGGCACGTTCACGCCCGAAGGCACCTTCCGCGCCATCATCGACAAGCTCGACTACCTGGTGGATCTGGGCATCACCGCGATCGAACTGCTGCCCATCGCCGACTTTCCCGGGCAATGGAACTGGGGCTATGACGGGGTGCACCTGTTTGCCCCCGACTCCAGCTATGGCCGCCCCGAAGACCTCAAAGCGCTGATCAATGCCGCCCACAACAAGGGCATCAGCGTCTTTCTCGATGTGGTTTACAACCACTTCGGGCCCAAGGGCAATTACATGGCCAACTACACCCCGTTGATGACCGAACATCACCACACCCCCTGGGGCATGGCGGTGAACTATGATACTGAAGGCTCCGATCGCGTCCGTGATTTCGTCATGACCAATGCCCGCTACTGGGTCAACGAATACCATTTCGATGGTCTGCGTTTCGACGCCATCCACGAAATCCGCGATGACAGCTCCCCTCACCTCCTCCAGGCGATGGCCGAACAGATCCGCGCCTCCGCCGCCGGGCGGCATGTCCACCTGATCGTGGAGAATGCCAAGAACCAGTCGCGTTGGCTGCGGCGCCGCGACAATGGCGAGAGCTGGCTCTTTGACGCGCAGTGGAACGACGATGTGCACCATGCGCTGCACAGCACCCTGACCGGCGAAACGCAGTGGTACTATTCCGACTATGCCGACCGGCTGGACCTAGTGGGTCGCTCGCTGGCGGAAGGCTTTGCCTGGCAAGGCGAATTCAACAAGAACGACGGCACCAACAAGGGTGAGCCAAGCGCTTTCCTGCCGCCGACCGCCTTTGTGTCCTTTGCACAAAACCACGATCAGACCGGCAATCGCCCGTTCGGCGAGCGGATGACCCAGCTTGTTGAGCCTGACCGAGCCCGGCTCTGGGCGGCGATCTATCTGCTGTCGCCACAGATTCCCATGGTATTCATGGGCGAGGAATGGGGGGCCGACGAGCCTTTCCTGTTTTTCACCGACGTTGGGGATGATCTCGCCGAGCCCATCCGCAAGGGGCGTATCGAGGAGCTCAAGAAGTTCCCGACGCAGGAACACCTGGGCCTGCCGCCCGATCCCATGTCGGGAGATACATTTCAAGCCGTCAAGCTCGGTTGGGACGAGATCGAAACGGGCGAGCACGCCCGGTTTGGCGCGCTGTACCGGGAGCTGATTGCCCTGCGCAAACGCGAGATTGCTCCACGCCTTGCTGGCATGAAGGGCAATTCCGGCCGCTATGAGGTGCTGGGGCAATCAGCGGTCCGGGTGAGCTGGACGCTGGGCGATGGCGCGGAGCTGACAATGGTGGCCAACCTTTCCCCAGACCCCGCTGATGGCGTCCTCGTGGAAAGCGCAAACCAGCTTTGGCTTGAGGGCGCGGCAACAGGGGAAACGCTC
This sequence comes from uncultured Devosia sp., assembly GCA_934553185.1. Classification (GTDB taxonomy): domain Bacteria; phylum Pseudomonadota; class Alphaproteobacteria; order Rhizobiales; family Devosiaceae; genus Devosia. The sequence continues at coordinate 1,473 of CAKTFF010000144.1, read as the reverse complement.
GAGCCTTGGAGCGTCTGCTTTTTCCTTGGGTAGGCTCAAGGGTAGCGAAAAGTAAAACGCCCGGCTGGAACAGCCGGGCGTCCACCAACACTGGAGGTACGACAACAGGTGCCGCGTCAGAAGCCCTGTCGTCACAGAGCCAACGGCCGGAAGGGTGAAGCTGTTGCGGTTCTATCCTGGGTTACTGGGCCAATGCGCAGCCTGAAGGCAGGCGGCAGACACCAAGCTGCAACATTGCCCTGCCCAGTCGCGTTAGCAAAGCTCAACAGCCAAAGGCATGACAATGACAAGCAAGAGCTACCGGAGTGTCCCTATCGGGGAAACATCTGCCGATGCCGTGACCGTAGGCATCGAGCAGGGCGCCGCTGGCCCAAAGGCAGCAGTTTGGTGGGAGTCCAAGGGCGATGTGGATGCCGATGAAGCCGAGTTCGGCTCCGTGCCCGAAGCGCTTGAGGCTGCAGAAGCCGCGCGCGCCTTGCATGGTTTCAGCGAAGTCGTGGTGGTGATCGCCGATCCCACACTCTGGGACAGGCAGTGGGGCGAGCTTCGCACCGACCGAGAGCCCATTGGCCAGGTGGCGGCAACAGACCTTACATCCGACGAAACCGAAACACTGGCTTTCGGCATAGAGGCGGAACGCGACGCCTGAGGGCGCCGCGTTCGCTTTATTACCAGTGACCCCTGATCCGATCGATCAGTTGGGTCACGGTTGACTGGCCTTCGGCGCTCAACTCGATCATGTCGCCATTTTGCTTGGCCAAGCCGAGCCCTTCGAGCTCCGCAACGGCTTGGGGATCAGCGCGGTGTCCTGCGCTGTCCTTGGCCGCAACGGCGGTGATGGTTTCTCCGCTGGCCAGTTGATGGTAGATGGCAAAGGCGAAAACCGCCAAAGCCCCGTCGCTCAGTTGATTGGGCGTGGTCAATTCGTTCCCCCCGGATTGAGCACGACCTTGGTCCACTCGTTCTGCTTGTCGTGGAAGTTCTTGTAGCCCGTAGGGGCGTCTTCGAGCGACAGATGGTGGCTGATCAGGAACGTGGTGTCGATCTCACCCTCCTGGATGCGGCGCAGGAGATCCTGGCTGTACTTCTGCACATGGGTCTGGCCGGTCCTGATCTGCAGGCCCTTTTCCATCATCGCGCCCAGCGGCCACTTGTCGAGCATGCCGCCATAAACACCCGGGATCGAGACCCGGCCGCCCTTGCGGCAGGCCAGGATCGCCTGGCGCAGCGCGTGGCCGCGATCGGCGCCCGGAGCAATCTTCTGCTTGACCAGATCAAGAACGTTGTCGACGGCAAAGCCGTGCGCTTCCATGCCCACGGCATCGATCACCGCGTCGGGGCCGATGCCACCGGTCATTTCCATCAATGCTTCGCGGACATGGGTCTCTTTGAAGTTGATGATTTTGGCGCCGAACTTTTGCGCCAGTTCCAGGCGATGGGGATGATGGTCGATGCAGATGACCTGCTCTGCCC
>CAKTFF010000143.1 GCA_934553185.1 uncultured Devosia sp. | reverse complement strand
CCTTGTGAATATCGAGCGGCGCACGGATGATGTCGCGCACCCGCTGGCGTGGATTAAGCGACGAGAAGGGGTCCTGAAACACGATCTGCATGCGGCGCCGATAGCTCTTGAGGGCACGGCGATCAAAGCCACGGATCGGCTGGCCATCGAAATTGACCGTACCGCCGGTGGGCTTGACCAGACCCATGAGCGCGAGGCCCGTGGTCGACTTGCCGCAGCCGCTTTCGCCCACAAGGCTGAGCGTTTCCCCGCGATGGAGCGAGAAGCTGACGCCGTCCACCGCCTTAACGGCGCCAACCTGCCGCTGAAGAACGCCGGCGCGGATGGGAAAGTGGACTTGGAGATTGTCCACGCTCAGCAAAGGCGTGCCATCAGGCTGCATGATCGTGCTCCCAGCAGGCGGCCCAATGGCCTGGACGTTTTTCCTGGAAGGGCGGTCGCTCCTCCATGCAGCGGGCCGAGGCGCCCGGGCAGCGGGGCGCAAAGGCACAGCCCTTGGGCAAATCCCACAAAGGCGGTACCGTGCCCGAGATGTCGGCGAGACGATCGCCAGCCTGGCTGGAGGCGCCCCGCTGGGGCACCGCGCCCATCAAACCGATCGTGTAAGGGTGGAACGGGCGGTCGAACAGGTCATAAATGCTGGCTTCTTCCACCTTGCGGCCAGCATACATGACGATCACCCGGTCGGCCACTTCCGAAACAACGCCAAGGTCATGGGTGATCAAAATCTGCGCCGTTCCCAGCCTTTTCTGAAGGTCCGAGATCAGGCCCAAGATTTGCGCCTGGATGGTGACGTCGAGCGCCGTTGTCGGCTCGTCGGCGATGATGATCTTTGGATCGCACGCCAAGGCCAGAGCGATCATGGCGCGCTGGCGCATTCCACCCGACAGTTCATGCGGAAACTGCCCGGCCCGCCTTTGCGGATCTGGCATCTGCACCAGTTGCAGTGTTTCGATGGCTTTCTTTTGCGCGTCCCGGCGCGAGCAGTGCCGATGCTGGCGCACCGCTTCAGCAATCTGCTCACCGATCCGCAGAACGGGATTAAGGGCGGTCAGCGGCTCCTGAAAGATCATCGCGATCTGTTCGCCGCGAAAGTCCTCCACCTGCCGCTCGCCCATGGCGAGGAAATCGACGCCGTCGATGAGGATCTTGCCCGACTGGACCTTTGCCGCTTCAGGCAGAAGCCGCAGCAAGGCCAATGCGGTCATGGACTTGCCGCACCCGCTCTCGCCTACGATGCACAGCGTTTCGCCGGCACGGACATGAAGGTTCATCTCGGAAACCACAGCAAAGGAGCCGTTGGCGCCCTGGATTTCGACTTCGAGATCCACGACCTCCAGCACGGGAGCTGGCGATTGCTCGATCGTTGCACTCATCGCTGTGGTTTCCTTGTTCTAGCCGAGCCGGATATGCCGGTCAGTCCGTGGCGCCGTCGAGATTGCCGACCATATAGGCGTAATCGCCGCTCTGAACGACGTTGCGGGTCAGGTGCTGCATGATCATGATGCCGTTGGCGAACGGGGTCTTGATCTCTTCGAGCACTTCGAAATTGTAGGGGCTGACGACCCGACCAAGGAGTTGATCGCCGGTGATAGTTTCGCCATTTGCAGGGGCCAGCGTTTCGATGAAACCACCTTGGGTCGGGCGAATGCCGGCCAGTTCCGTGACAACGATCTGCTTGGGATTGGGAAGGACGTCACCCGGAATGACGCCTTTGGTGCGCAGCATGTTAAGCACGCCATCAACCGTCCGTTTGATATAGGGACGCTGATCGACGATGCCGCCGCCCAGCTCGATCACCGAAACGGGAATATTGCGGGTGTCGATGGTCACCGACTTGGTGGTGCCGCCAAAGACGGTGCCCTGCTTGTTTTCCACCGGCCGGTAGAGCACCTTTGAACCGAAGGCGCGCGACAGCTCCTCGTCGTTCCAGATATAGACGTAATCGACGGTCGGTCGATCGGTGCCGCTATGAAGATCGATATGGATGTCGATGACGTTGAGGTATTGCTCGGTCAGCGCATGGGCCAGTTGCTGGCTATAGGTGCCCTTGGGATTGCCCGGAAACTGCCGGTTCAGGTCGACCTTGTCGATGGTCGCATAACGCTCGTTGACCGCAAAGGCGGATGGATTAGCAACCGGCAGCAGCAGGATACGGCCCTTGAGCGGCATGTCCTTCAGAATATGGAACAGCTCGAGAATAGCCTGCGAGCCGGTGTTCTCGTTGCCATGGATCGAAGCCGAGATGCCGACCGTGGGACCCTCTTCCTCGCCGACCAGCTCGTGAATAAACAGCACCGCGTCGCTGCCATCGGCATTGGTGGTGAATTTAGGGCGAAGCTGGTTGATGGTTTTGACCATGCTAATAATCCTTGGTGTTTATTTGGCCTTGGCGCCGCCGCGTGACAGCTGGCGCGGATCGAGGACGTCCCTGAGCCCGTCGCCCAGGAGATTGAAGCCGAGCACGGTGACCATGATGGTTGCGCCCGACACAATGGAAAGCCAGGGCGCGTCGCGCATGAACCTGGTGCCATAGGCCAGCGTCCAGCCCCAGGTAGGGGTCGGCGGCGGGAGGCCAAAGCCCAAAAAGCTCAGCGCCGATTCCGAAATAATGGCCGTGCCCAGACCCAGAGAGGCCAGAACGATGATCGGCCCCACGGCATTGGGGAGGATTTCACGAAACAGGATGCGGATCGGGCTGGCGCCCAAGGCACGCGCCGCCTGCACATAGTTCTGCTCGCGCAGCACCAGCGTGGTCGAGCGCACGACGCGGGCATATTCGGTCCAGGCCACGACAATGATGGCAAAGGACACGTTGAGCACGCCCGGCCCGAGCACCGCGACAATGGCAAGCGCCAGAACGATGGCTGGAAAACCCAGGAACACGTCAGTGATGCGCATCAGCAGTTGGTCCACCCAACCGCCGAAATAACCGGCCGCAAGCCCCACCACCGTGCCGATCAGGGCCGAGCAGACCACCGAAATCACAGCAATGGTCAGCGAAATGCGGGCGCCGAAAACCAAGCGCGACCAGAGGTCCCGTCCAAAATTGTCGGTGCCCAGAAAATGTTCGGCGGTGGGGCCTTCGAAGCGGTTGCGCATGTCCATCTGCTCGACGCCGTGGGTCGCCACATAGGGGGCGAACACGGCGCAGAAGATGATCGCGAGCGTTATGAGGAGGCCAACCACCAGGGAGGTGTTGCGCAGAGCTTTGGGCAATTGCATGGGGATCACCCGAGCCGGATGCGCGGATCAACCGCGGCGTAAAGAAGATCGACCACCAGGTTCACCAGCGCATAAACGATGGCAAAGGTCAGAACGACGCCCTGGATCAGGGGGAGGTCGCGCTGGGAAATGGCGGCAATGGTCAATTGTCCAAGGCCGGGCCAGGCAAAGATGGACTCGGTGATCACCGCGCCGCCCAGCAGCGCCCCGAAGCGCAGGCCGATGACGCTGAGCACCGGCAGGAGCGCATTGCGCAGGGCGTGGCGCACCACTACACGGCCCTTGCGGAGGCCCTTGGCATAAGCGGTGCGCACGAAATCCTCGCGCAGCACTTCGAGCATGGAGGCGCGCACCAGGCGGGAGATGATCGCCGCAGAATTGGCGGCAAGCGCCAAAGCGGGCAGGGCCATGTGGGTCAGCGAATCCCAGAGCACCTGGGGACGGCCTGTGATGGCGGCAAAAAGCGCCTCGTGGAGCGGCACGCCCCGGCCGATCGATGGCAGCCATCCCAGTTGCACCGCAAACAGCAGCATCAGGAGAAGACCCAGCCAGTAAACTGGCATCGACACCCCGATTTGCGCAAACAGCATGGTGATCGTGTCGATCCACGAGCCCTGCCGAATGGCGGCGAGGACGCCGAGGGTCAGCCCGATCAGCGTCGCCAGGATCAAGGCGACCACGGCAAGCTCGATTGTCGCGCCCAGCCGGCCAGCGATGATTTCCGCGACGGGCTGGTTCTGAAAGATCGAGCGGCCCATGTCGCCCTGAAGGAGCCCAGCAAAATAGCTCCACAGGCGAACAAACCACGGATCGTTGAGCCCCAGCGTGTTGCGCAGATTGGTGATGGCTTCGGGTGTGGCGTCCTGTCCCAGGAGAACGGCGGCTGGATCGCCCGGGATCAGCAGCAGAAGCCCAAAGGTGACGACGACCATGCCGATGGCCATCGGGATCAGCAGAAGCAGCCGGCGTGCGACATAGGCTAGCATGGCGCGTCCTCGTGGGAAGTGTGGCGATCAGGCAATGATGATCTCGTCGAGCTTGCGCGAAAATTGAGTGAGGCTGTCCGGTCCCTGCTGGGTCACAAGAACCGTGTCGGCTAGCCGAAAACCGCCAACACCGGGAACATAGAGGGCCGGCTCGGACGAGCAGACCATGCCTGGAACAAGGATCGTGTCGTCGCCCCCTTCAATCCAGGGTGGCTCATGGAACATGACGCCCATGCCGTGGCCGACGCGATGGAGGCAATATTGTCCCATGCCCGCATCGCGAATGAAATCAAGCGCCCGGTCATCGGCCGAGGCGCAGGTTGCGCCGGCGACGAGCCCGGCCGTGCCGATCTCCTGGGCTTGCTGGGCGGTGGTATAGAACCATTCCTGTTCTTTGCTGGGTTCGCCCAGAATAAAGGTGCGCTCGCTTTCGGCGGCGCGCCCGCCAACCCGGCAGCCAAGCGAGAGGATCATGCTTTCGCCCCGCTGTGGGCGGTGACCGGAAGGCATGCCATGGGGGAAAGCCGAGCGCTGGCCGGAATACACCAGCCCGCCAGCCGTGCCCTGCACCAGCATGATATCCTCGTGCTCGCGATACATCGTATCGAGCGCATGGCGGATGATGTGGGACTCGATCTCGATCTCGGTTGGCATCGGGCCTTTGCCCCGCAGGGCCTCCCCGATCAGCGCCACGCCTGCCGCGACCATGGAATCGGAGATGCGGGCCGCTTCGCGCTGCAGCACCAGCTCTTCGGGGCGCTTCACCAGCCGCATCTGCCCCACGATCGGGGAGGCGCGCAGTTCGGCATTGGGGAAAGCGGCTTCGACCTGCCCCAGCCGCGCCAGCGAGATGGCGGGCGAATGGCCCAAGACGCCTTTGATGTCGCCAAGAGTGCGGCTCAGCACGGAAAAGGGCCGGTCGCGGCCAGGAAACTCGAAATAGACCACCAGTTCGGCAGCACAGTTCTGCTCGGTGGCGTGATGGCGCTCAAGTTCGGGCACCAGGAGATAAGCATTGGTCTGCGTCAGGGCGAACACCACCGGGCGTTCGGTCGTATAGTGGGAAAAGCCGGTGGTGTAGATAACGTCGTCATTGCTATCGAGCAGCAGCACGTCAACGCCGGCGGCCGCCATGCGGGCGCGAATGTCGCGGTGCACCGCGGCGTAATAGTCGGCGCTCAGCCGCTGCGAGAAGCTCATGACGCTGTCCTTGGGGAGTCGGGATCGGCCGGCGCATGGAGCGCCGGCCAGAAGGCTTAGTCTGTGAGGCCAATGAGGCCACGGAGATTGCCGCGCGGGGTAGCCTGGACTTCCACTGGAATGTCCTTGCTGTAGAACAGCTGGTAGCCCTGGGCCGAAACCACATAATAGGGCAGCTCTTCGGCCAGGATCGTTGCCGCTGCCTGGTAGGCGGTGGCGCGTTCAGCCTGGTCCAGTGTCGAGCGGCCTTCCTGGAGCAGCGTGTCGACTTCCGGGTTGGAATATCCACCCCAGTTGGTCGGACCGCCGGTGGTGAACTGGGCAAACATCAGGCGGTCGGGATCAACGATGTTGAGCCAGCCCAGCACGGCGATCTGGTGCATGCTCTTTTGCACATAGTTGGTCGAGAACGATGGCCAGTCGGTGATCTGGGCAGTTGCACGGACGCCGGCCGACTCAAAGATCGCCTGAAGGTATTCAACGGTCTGGACGCGATTGGGATCTTCGCTGTGGGTGGAGAGCGTGATGGCCAGGTCGGTGCCATCCTTGTCGAGGACGCCATCGCCATTGGTGTCAGACCAGCCAAGCGCGGCGAAGTCGGCCATCGCCCCTTCGATGTCGAAGGTGGGCTGTGAAATGGTGTCGGAAAACGCCCAGGAGGAGGGCAGGATGATCGAGTGAGCGACCTGGTCGACACCCTGGTAG
>CAKTFF010000142.1 GCA_934553185.1 uncultured Devosia sp. | reverse complement strand
GGCAGGGCCAAAGATGCGCCGGCAATTGCCGAGTACCGGAGCAGTGATCGTCTATTCAGCCGCATTGATTCACCCGAAATAAGTCTCTGCCGAAAGCAGGCGGTTTACTACCATCGCGTCCGGGGGGTCACAACGCAGTCAAGCGCATGTGAACCCTTCAGCTATTCGCTACCAGAGGTAGGCGGAAATGGTTTCCAAACCTTGTAACTGGCGTCCTTGCGCGGGTTTGCGGCGCAAATGTGAACGCCGGCCCCTTTGGACCGGCGTCAGCAAGGCAGTGTGATATCCTGGCAACTAGAGCTTGTAGAGGATCTGGTCGACCCAGAAGCGCTCGAGGCGGGCTAAGGCCTTGTTGAGGCCGTCAAACTCGTCGTCGCCGAGACCACCGACCTTGTCGATGGACTTGAGGTGGCGGTCATAAAGCTCGTCGATGACTTCGGCCACTTCCTCGCCCTTGGGCGTGAGCTTGATACGAACCGAGCGGCGGTCGGAGCGGGAACGCTCCTGGAAGATGTAGCCGGTTTCAACCAGCTTCTTGAGATTGTAGGACACGTTGCTGCCCAGGTAGTAGCCCCGCGAGCGCAGCTCGCCAGCGGTCAGTTCAGCATCGCCGATGTTGAACATGAGCAGCGCCTGAACGGGGTTGATGTCATCCCAGCCCATGCGGTCGAACTCATCCTTGATGAGATCGAGCAGGCGGCGATGCAGGCGCTCTACCCGCGAGACAGCCTCGAGATAAAGCGGCTTCAGGCTCTGCGGACGTTCCGGGGAAAGAGCCTCGGCTGCGTTGGATTTGATTGCCATTTGTGCCTCACTGTTTTGCAGTATGTGCGATTTTTCGCATCTCATGAGGCCAAACTACGGCTGTCGGCCTAAGATCGCCCTAAGCGGCGTGATTAAGACCATGTTACTGGAAAGCAATGAGAATTTGCCTTTATGCTTCGTTACACCGATGCATAAATCTGTAACCTTACGCAGAACTGAACAGGGGTGATCAGTCCGCGGCGCGTGCGCGGTTGTGCAAGATGCCAAGCACGAAAATGATCAGGATGGACGCGACCAGAACCACCCGGACGGCAAAGCCTAGGGCTGTCATGCGCACATCGGCGTTGCCCAGCAGGTAAAGGGCAAGCTCCACCGATGTCGCGCCGGCCAGAAGCACGGCGCCCCAGCTCGCCTTGATCCAGAGGCCAACGGCAGCAAATAACCGGGCCAGGGCAAAGATGGCGAGATAAACAAAGCCGGTCATGCCCAAAGCGGTCATCGGACTGACCTCGCCCGTGCTGACGCCGAGCAGGCGGGCGGCATCGTTGAGGCCCAGCATAAGGCTGCCGAGAGCAACGACGCGGATATAAACGCTGATAGCAGTGGCCGGAATGTGCATGCCGGTTTCTAACCGCCCCACGGTGATGCGACAAGCGGGAGCTTGGCCGGCTGGGTGGGCGCTGATAGATCAAGGCGGCGATCCCCAAGGAGCCCTCCCCATGGCCGATACCTGGCAAAAGCACGACATGACCTTTCTGGGTGGACGGCGGCTGCGGCGGCCAAGGCGCTCGGAATGGAGCCGCGCAATGATCCGCGAAACCGTGCTGTCGCCGGCTGACCTGATCTGGCCCATCTTTGTGATCGAGGGTCATAATGAACGTACGCAGATCCGCACCATGCCCGGCGTCGAGCGGCTGAGCGTCGATCTTTGCGTCCAGGCGGCGAAAGAAGCACGCGATGCGGGCATTCCAGCACTGGCGCTGTTCCCCAACACGCCTGACCATCTGCGCAGTGAGACGGGCGCCGAAGCCTATAATCCAGACAACCTGATGTGCCAGGCTCTGCGCGCAATCAAGAGCGCGGTGCCCGAGATCGGGCTGATCGCCGACGTAGCGCTTGATGAATATTCCAGCGACGGCCAGGACGGGCTGGTGCGCGATGGCGAGATCCTCAACGACGAGACCGTCTGGGCGATGATCCGATCGGCTCTGGTGCAGTGTGAGGCTGGCGCGGACATCATTGCGCCATCGGACATGATGGACGGCCGTATAGGCGCTATAAGGCAGGCCTTGGACAGCGCCGGGCATGAGCAGACGCAGATCATGGCCTATGCTGCCAAATATGCGTCCTGCTTTTATGGTCCGTTTCGGGAAGCCGTTGGTTCGGGCAGCCGCCTCAAGGGCGACAAGCGGACCTACCAGATGGATTACGCCAATTCGGACGAGGCCATGCGCGAAATCGAGCAGGATGTGCTCGAGGGCGCTGACAGCGTGATGGTCAAGCCCGGCCTGCCCTATCTCGACATCGTCCGGCGAGCCAAGGACAGCTTCAACGTTCCCATCTATGCCTATCAGGTGAGTGGGGAATACGCGATGATTGAGATGGCTTCGGCTGCGGGCGCCATTGATCGCGAGCGGGCTATTCTTGAGAGCCTTTATGCCTTCAAGCGGGCCGGAGCCAACGGGGTTCTGACCTATTACGCCCTTGAGGTCGCGCGGCAGTTGGGCAGGTAGTTTTTGCGTTCCGGCTCTTGCATGGAGAGCAGGCCGTGACGATGTTTTGCTCATGAACCAGACATTTGACGCCGCGCCTGTTCTGCCCGATCCGTCTTCGGCCCCCGCCTTGTTCGAGGGCCTGCTGACCCGGCGGGTTTTTGCCTTCCTCATCGACCTAGTGATCATGGGCATCCTCATCCTTGCATTCACCTTTGTGGGCTTGGTTGCAGGCTTCCTCACCTTTGGTCTGGCCTGGCTGGCTCTAGCCTTCGTGGTTCCGGCCAGCATCATCGTTTATTATGGCGCCACGTTGGGGTCATCGCGCCGCGCCACGCTTGGCATGCAGATGATGGACATCGTGCTGACGCCCACGCGGGGGCAGCCGCTGGATGGCTGGATGGCACTGATCCATGCTGCGGTGTTTTGGCTGACGACTTGGATTTCGTGGCCCCTTTCGTTGGCATTCGCCCTGTTCACGCCGCGCCGGCAGATGATCCATGACCTCGTCACCGGCACTCTGATGGTGCGGCGTTCGCCCATGGTTCGCCACTGGCAGATGCAAACCAGCGCCGCATATTGAATCATTGCCGCTGCCGCGTTGGGGGAGTACATTCCCCCGACTGCATCCAAGGGTCTTTGATGACCGACCAGACGCCGGAAACCACACAGCTCTTTTTGACCGCCGCCATGCCTTGCCCCTATCTGCCGGGCAGGCAGGAGCGGAAGCTGTTCACCCATTTGACGGGGCGGCGAGCGTCGAGCCTGCATCACCTGCTCAGCGAAAACGGCTTCCGGCGCAGCCAGAACCTGATTTACCGGCCCGCCTGTGAGGGCTGCAATGCCTGCCAATCGGTGCGCATCGTTGCGGACGACTTCGAGCCTTCGGGTCGCTTTCGGCGCGTGTTGCGCAACAATGACGATCTGTCCATCGAGGTGCGTCCCACGACCGCGACCAGCGAACAGTATGACCTGTTCAAGCGCTACCTGGAGTCGCGCCATGCCGGCGGCGGCATGAACCAGATGAGCTTTGTCGACTATGAATACATGGTCGAAGACACGCCGGTGCAGTCCGTGCTGGTGGAATACCGGTTGCGCAACCATCCCGACCAGACGCTGGTGGCCGTCGCGCTCACCGATGTGATGCCGGACGGGCTGTCGATGGTTTATTCGTTTTATGACCCCGAACTCGCCCCGCGAAGCCTTGGGACCTTTTTGATCCTCGACCATATCGCGCAGGTGCGCTCGGCCGGGCTCAACTATGTTTATCTGGGCTATTGGGTGAAAGACTCTCCCAAAATGGCCTACAAGGCGCTTTATCGGCCCCTTGAGGTGCAAAGGGGCAATCTGGGCTGGTGCCCGCTCGACTAGGGAACGTCCTGCCCTGTAGCTGGTTCGCGCCGAACGCTCACCGATCAAAGAACCGCCGGACCACCTATGCTTTTTCTTTTGCGGCTTGTTGTGGTGCTTGGCGCTTTTGCTGCTGCTACATCGGCCGTGCTGGCGCTGTTCGGCTTCATCATCCCGGAACTGGACCTCCTCAATCATGGGCAAATCCTGCTTTTTCCAGGCACGATCGTTGGGCTTGTCGTTGTGGCCGCGTTGCTGCGTGGCCAGCTGCGCGGCATCGGGTTGATGCTGTCGGTGGCCGGCGTTCTGGCCTCGGGCAGCATCATGCTTCCCGAAATCATCGGCAGCCTGCGTCAGCGACCGGAAGCGCCCGGCACGGGCAGCGTGTCGATGATGACGCACAACCTGTTCGGGCTGAACTACGACGTCGAACAGGTCACTGAGGCGATCTTTGCCGCGGACCCCGACATCATCGCTTTTCAGGAATATTTCGAGGAGCAGGCGAGCCAGGTTCACCCTGCCCTTCTGGCCAAATACCCGTTCTTCATCCGATGCCGCGGCGGCAAGCGCGCTAATCTGGGGCTTTACTCACGCCTGCCCTTTGTTCAGGTGGATGATGGGGCCTGTCCACATGATGCCTATGGTTCACAGCGCACCGGCCACATCCTGGCGCGGTTTGAAGCTCCGAATGGCAAGTCCTTTTCGGTCATCACCACGCATCTTGACTGGCCCTTTCCGATTGCACGTCAGGCAGAGCAGCTTACGGCACTGTCGGGTGTGGTGGATAAGATCGAAGGACCTGTGATCCTGGCGGGTGATTTTAACTCGACGTCGTGGTCCTACGCCTTGCGCGGGTTCGTTCAAAACAACGGCATGGTGCGGGAGACGATGAACCTGCTGACCTTCCCGATGAGCTGGTTCTACCTGGGCCGCTGGCGGGACACGATGCCGTTTCTGCCCTTGGACCATGTGATGACGCGCGGCGGCATCGTCGTGCATGCGATCAACACCAGCGCCCCGACGGGCAGCGATCACCTGCCTGTGTTGGTGCGCTTTTCAGTGGATTAGCGGTCCACTTCGAGATCGAAGACGATCAGCCCCTCCCTGCCACCTTCCAAAGCAGCGACCAGGCGCGAACCGGCCGCTTTATGAGCGGGATGGGGCAGGTAGCGGTCGCGTGCCCCGGCATCGACGAAATCCATGGTGAAGCCATGATCGAAGCCGCGGCCAAGTGCTTCGGGCGAAACATTGGGGCCAGTCGCGACAGCCAGGATGCCGTCGATCTGGTGCTGGAGGTCGGCCAGCCCCTCCAAGATAACTTCGCGCTCGCCGGCATCGACATCGGCGCGGAACTTAACGAAAACGCAGTGGCGGATCATCCGACGAACCTGTTGTTGCGGGGGAAGCCGTTGGGCGGCTGGCGGCCGGCGGTGGCGCGGTCGCCCAGCCAGTCGGTGAGTTCTTCGGTGGGCTTGGTATAGGTGCGCCCCCCATTGCTCCAGGTGAGACCATCGGCGGCGTAAAAGGTCTTGAGGTCCGAAATGGCGCCGTCCTTGTAGCGCTGCAGGCGCACGCCCTTGCCGCGGCTCATCTCAGCCAGTTGGCTCAGGGGGAAAACCAGAAGCTTGCGATTGTTGCCGATGATCGCGACCCGATCTCCGGCGACGGGCACCAGCAGGCGTGCTTCCTCGGTTGCGGCGACGTTGAGGATCTGCTTGCCCTTGCGGGTATTGGCGATCATCTCGTCTTCGCCCACGATAAAGCCATAGCCCGCAGTGGAGGCGATGATGCGTTTGGCACCGGGGCGATAAACAACGATGTCGACGATGCCCTGCCCTTCCTCCATATCGACCATGATGCGGACCGGCTCGCCCTGGCCGCGGCCGCCCGGCAGCTTGTCGCCACTCAGCGTATAAACCTTGCCGCCTGTGGTCAGCATCAGCAGCTTGTCGGTGGTTTCGCACTTGATGGCGAACTTGAGCTTATCGCCGGCCTTGAAGCCCTTCTCGTCGTTGACGTCCACGGCATGGCCGCGCGGCGCCCGGATCCAGCCCTTTTCGGAGAGGATCACGGTGATCGGCTCACGCTCGATGAAGGCTTCGGTGATCTCGTCGGCATTGGCGGTTGGCGTTTCGCCCAGCACGGTGCGCCGGCTGCCCAAGGCATGGCGTGAGCCATCGGGATTGAGAAGCGGGTAGGTTTTTTTGAGCGCCTCGATTTCCTTGCTGATGGCGCCCCATTGGCGCTTGTCGGAGGCCAGCAAGGCTTCGAGCTGCGCCTGTTCCTTGGTGAGGTTGGCGTGTTC
>CAKTFF010000141.1 GCA_934553185.1 uncultured Devosia sp. | reverse complement strand
CTAGAGGGTGTTACGCACTGGCGGCCAGTTGAGCGGCGCGCTTGAGCAGCAGGATGGTGAAGGCGACGAGGTGCAGGCCGGCGAGGGTCTGGGGCAGTCGCTCATAGTCACGGGCGAGGCGGCGGAAGCGGGCGAACCAGCCGAAGGAGCGCTCAACGACCCATCGCCGGGGCAGGAGCACGAAGCCGCGCTTGGCTTCGAGTAGCTTGACCACCTCGAGCGTGATGCCATGGGCGGCCGCGGCCTTTGCGGGCCGCTCGCCGGTGTAGCCCTGGTCGACATAGGCCAAGTCCACGCTCTCGCCGGTGGCGTCCTGGAGCGCCTCGGCCAGGGCGGAGACGGCCGAGCGGTCATCCGCGCCGGCGGGGGTGACGTGCAGCGCCAGCAGGTGGCCGAGCGTGTCGACGGCCAGGTGCAGCTTGGAGCCCCGGGTCCGCTTGTGCCCGTCCCAGGCAGCTCGGCCACCGCTCTCGGGTGTGGAGCGCAGGGTGCGGCTGTCGAGCACGGCCGCAGACGGCTCCTCCGCGCGACCTTGGGCCAGGCGCAGCACCGCCCGGAGGTCCTGCACCAGCGTTTCGAAGCAGCCCGCCCGCAGCCAGCGCTGCGCCTGATCATAGACCGCGTGCCAGGGCGGCAGGTCGTTCGGCATCCCCCGCCAAGCCACGCCGTAGCGCACGAGGTAGCGCAGCCCGTTGAACACCTCGCGCAGCGGGTGCTCACGCTGCCCAGCCCCCTCGGGCAGCAAGGTCAGGTAGGGCGCGACCAGCGCCCACTCCTCGTCAGGCACATCGGACGGGTACGGCTTGCGAGAGGGCATTCAGCCCAAACGAAAGACCCCGCAGGTCCGTAACACCTTCTAGGGTCAGGACTCATTGATCCAGAAGAGAACGGTGCTGGCGAGGCGGATTGCGGACATGAAGGTGTGTGCGCATCGGTCGTGACGCATGGCGATGCGGCGCCAGTCCTTGAGGTAGCCGAACATGTTCTCGATGCGATGGCGCTGGCGGTTAGAGCACCCTGTCGTAAAGGATCGGGACCTTGCGGCTCTTGCTTGAAGGTATGCAGGACGCGATGCTGCGGGCGACGAGCACCTGGTGGAAGCGGCTGCTGTCGTAGCCCTTATCGCCGAGCAGTTCCTTGACTTGCGGCAGTCGGGGCAGCATCAGTGCCGCACCCGTGTGGTCGCTCATCTGACCTTCGGAGAGCAGCAGGATCAGCGGCCGCCCCTTTCCATCGCAGAGGGCGTGCAGCTTGGAGTTCAGGCCGCCCTTGGTGCGCCCGATACGGCGGGGAACAGCCCCTTTTTGAGCAGGCTTGCCGCCGTGCGGTGCGCCTTGAGGTGGGTGGCATCGATCATCAGGCGCTCGGGCTCACCCGCTCGGCCCGCGAACCCGACGAAGATGGCGGTTGAACACGCCCAGGCGGCTCCATCGCACAAAGCGGTTGTAGAGGGTCTTGTGCGGCCCGTACTCGGCCTGTGCATCGCGCCAGCGCAGCCCGTTGCGGATGACGTGCAGGATGCCGCTGACGACCCGCTGCATCGATCCAGGGCACGCCGTGCGAGAGCAGGAAGTAGGGCGAGATCCTGCGGATCTGCACCTTCACACAGCCAGAACAGGTCAGCCATGGCAGCACCTCGGCTACAATGGAATCAACCATCTAGATCAGGCGATAGCCCCTATCAACGGGTCCTGAGCCTAGGCACCGGACGATGCCGTTGACTATCGCGACGCGGCGGGTCGGCCCGTGCCGGTCTAGGGCGTCCAACTCTTTATCGGCGGCATGGGTATGCGCGCTGGCCGTGTCGCCGCAGGGATCGGCGGCGACGGTTTGCGCTTCACCTTGCCTCCCAGGGTAGGGTCTGCCTCGTAGGCCCTCACCAACGCTGGGGCGCCTTTCGCTATTCGGATAGCTTCGCCAGTCCGACCAGTTTCGGCTCTGATGCGCGCCACATACTCGGACCACCGCGCGCTTGCTTCCATACATTTGCGGCGCATCTCGGCTTCCTCGGCTTTCCATCCGTGCCACGCGCCGTTGAGACTGAAGAAGCCTACCAACGCGGCCGGCGCCACGGACCATTCATAGCGGGTCCAGCCGAGGAAACGTGGCATTTGATCCCGGGCCATGTCCTGAGGCATTGGCCATAACGGTTCCGATGCCACCGCGTTTCGGTCGCTTACCTGTTCGGGTGTCAGGTTCGGCCCATAGCCTTCGGCGAGCCCCACCAGCCGTTGCTTAGTCCTTTCCCGGTGCCGGCGCTGCCGGTCAGCATCCGATAAGGCCATGCTGCTACCTTTCGTGCTGTGACGATTAGAGCGCGTCGTGCCGCAACGATGGCTTCTGTTTTCTCTGCTGCTCTATCGAGACGTGTAATGATCTTCGAACCAGCGCTCCACGGCTTCGAGATCGTTGAAAATCCGCTGCGCCGGTCCTCCAAAGCGACCGAAGCCGTGTTCCAGGAACCATTGCCCTGTAGCGTCGTCGTGTTGCTCGGAGAGTTGCACCAGCACTGCCACCAAGCGTTCGTCGACGAATACCAACTGTCCTTCCTCGTCCGGCCCGCCGGTGTCCACCCGCACCGATTGCAGTTGCGCCTTCATAGGGCCTGCTCCTGCCGTAGGTAGGTGCGATCGAAATCGCACAGCCCGGCTAACCCTTTAAAGTCCAGCACCCTCAGGCCGCGTGCCCGCAGTTCGATCAGCCCATTGCGCTGCAGATCCTGCAGTTCCCGGTTGACCTGTACGGTGGGCAGGCCGAGCGCGTCAGCAAGGTCGGTCAGAGTGAGTGGCAGGTCGGCCGCCAGATAACCCACCGCTTCGAGGCGCAGCACCGTTTCGCACAGCAAGTGGGCCAAGTGCTCGCGCGCGCTGCGCTGGCCCAGGCTCAGTAGCCATTCGCGGAAGATGGCGGCATCAACCATCGTGTCGCGCCAGAACGCCTGAGCAATAGCGAGATGCCGTCGGGCCAGGTCGTGTAGAGTGGCGTGGGCGATGTGGCCGACCACGCTGGGAACGAGGGTGCTGACACCGTAATCCAGGGTCTTCAGATGCATGCCTTCCAAGTCGGGGATATCCCCCGGGGTATGGAACGACAGGATCTGCCGACGTCCGTCAGGGAGGGACTTGTGGCGGCAGGCGAAACCGTCAAGGATCAGGTGGCAGCCGCCCGGGCGCTGTCGTTCCTCAACCAACTCCTGCCGCGAAGGGTACTTCTCCACCGTCATAGGCAGATCCAGCAGCGCCAGTTCATTTCCCAGGGAAAGCTCGGCGATGCTGTGGAGCTTGCGTACCAAGGCCTGCCGCTCGGCGTAGTAATCGGCTTCGAGCATTGATGGCCCTCTCGCACATACGAAACGGCTTGGCACCGTTTTCGTCGCCGTCGCCATGGATTAGGAGAGCCTTTGGCCCTCCAGGGTGCCTCTAACCTTAAAGAGTTTCAGTGCAACTCCGCACAACATGGATTAGCCCAACGACGACGTCGTGCACTCCGATCCCAACTACCTCCACCTGCAGCGACGCGCCGTGACAACCAGGTAAGGCTGAGGCTCGCTGGCTGCACCGGGGTACACCATAGCGGCGAGGACCTGGGGGCGTTCTTGTTCGAGCGGCGTGCCTCGCAAAAGTTGTGCGCGACTAACTCATGTGGGTGGCTCTCACGATCGCGCGCGCCAGTTCTGGGCTATGACAGCGATCACAGTGGACGATGAGCCTTACCATCGCCGCCCCGAGGACGAGCGCCTTATTGCCGAGTTGCAAGCCGAGAACCAAGGGCTGCGGGCGGAGAACGACCAGGCCAAGAGGCTCCTGGAAGCCGCGACCGATCATGCCCTTATCACTATGAACCTGGGTGGGCGGATCACCGGCTGGAACGCCGGGGCACGCGCCATCCTGGGCTACACCGAGAGCGAGGTCCTGGGCCGCTCGGGCGAGCTGATCTTTCCCCATGAGGACCGCGCCGAGGGCGCCTTCGTGACCGAGTTGTGCCGCGCCATGGAGGAGGGGCGCGCCCTCAACGAGCGCTGGCACCTTCGGCGCGACGGGTCGCATTTCTGGGCCAGCGGCTCGATGACGCCGCTGCTCGACGGCGACGGCCAGATGGTTGGCTTCCTGAACGTGTTCCGCGACAACAGCGCCGGGCGGACGGCGGAGGAGCGCCGCGCGCTCTTGTTGGACGAGATGGGCCACCGGGTGAAGAATATCCTGGCCACGGTGCAGGCGATCGCGGCCCAAACACTGCGTCGCGGCGTGCCGGACGGGGTGCGGGAAACCTTCACCGATCGGTTGCTGGCGCTGGCGCGCTCGCACGATCTGCTGATCCACCACGCCTGGGACGGAGCGTTGCTGGCCGAGGTGGTGGAGCGCGCGTTGCTGCCCTATGGCGGCGCCGAGCGAGCCGCGGTGGACGGGCCGCCGGTGCGGCTGCCGGCTGGGGCAGTGGAAATGCTTGGGTTGGCCTTCCATGAACTGGCCACCAACGCGGCCAAGTACGGAGCGCTGTCGGCGTCCGAAGGGCGCATCGAGGTTGGCTGGAACCTGCGTCGGGCGGTGAGCGGCACCCGGCTGGCGGATATCGTGTGGCGCGAGCACGACGGGCCGGCCGTGACGTCGCCACTCACCCGAGGGTTCGGCTCGCGGCTGCTGGAGCGAGGCGTTGTGCAGGACCTGGGCGGCATGGTGAAACTCGATTTCCGCCCCGAAGGGCTGGAATGCCGCATCTGCCTGCCGATCGGCAAGACACCGGACGGGGACGGCGATGGGCTATCGCGATAGCCATCTCCAAGACTTAGAGGAACGTCTTTGCCGAGCCGATGTCCAGCGGCAAAAGATCAACGAGCAGCGATCTCTCAGCCCGCTCGTTGTTGAGCGCAAGGCGGTCAGCCAAGGCTGGTGCTCGGTACTCGATACCTGAGCCAAGCCCCGCACGATCATTGGGGTCAAGGGCGCCGATGAGCAGCGTGAGGGTGCGCCGCTGCTGATTCCCATCACCCGGCCGCACGGCTCGGCGGCTAGCCTAGGAGAGGACAGGGCCAGCAGGATCGGCAACGAGTGGAGGGTCATCCACGGTGCGGTAGGACGGGGCAGGTGAAGGAAGGATGGAGCTGCCCGAGATAGTTCCTTTTGCGCGCCCTGATGGTGTGCGCTTTGCGGGGCATAGTGCAACCCGAGCGGCATCAGGCACCCAGCCCGCGCACTTCAGGAGTAGTGGTGCGCGGAAACCCTTCCGAGCGTTTACTTCATAAGCATCCGTCGGTCGCTTCACGGCCGCTGGGTGATTACTTCATGAATACGAATAGCATCGATGTGGATGACATTGATCGCGCACTGCTGCGCATGATGACCTACCAAGCTGAGAACATAGGATCGCGATGGAAGATCTCTTCAAGAGCTGGACGGCATGGGTCGCGGTCGGCGTCGAGGCGGTGGCCGCCGGCATCATCGCCCTCGCTGCACTGGAAGCGGCATGGCAGGCGTTACGAGTGTTTCTATCGCGCCCAGCGATGCCGGACACGGCGAAGGAGACCGTACGGCTGCGCCTCGCGCGCTGGCTCGCGGTGGCGTTGGAGTTCGCGCTCGCCGCCGACATCCTGCGCACGGCCATCGCGCCCTCTTGGGACGAGATCGGCAAGCTCGCTGCCATCGCCGCGTTGCGGACGTTGCTCAACTTCTTCCTGCAGAGCGAGATTGAGCAGGAGGCCGACCGGCGGCGGCGCGGCAACACTCCCGCGGACGGCAGCACCGTACCGTGACGCCTGCCCACCTCGTCGCGACGTTGATCGAGGCTGCGGGAAGCGCGATCCTGGTGGGCTATGTTGTGGCCGCGATAGCCGCTCTGGGTCGTGGGCATGGCCCCGAGCGGTCCCGTCTGCTACTCGCCGACGGGGCGGTGCTCTCACTTGGCTTCAAGACAGGCGCGAGCCTCCTTAAAACGCTTGAGCTCGGTACTTGGCAGCAGATCGGGAGCTTTGTCGCCATCCTGGCTTTGCGAACAGTCTTGAAGCAGGCTTTCGCGTCGGAACGAGCAGGGCTGCTAAAATTGGCCTCGGGGAGGTAGCGTAAGACAAGGCTCCTGCCGTCACAGCAGCCTCCTACGCCGTCATCACATTCCCTGAGTCGGCCGGACGTGTCGAAAGTGAAGTTACACGTGGTTC
>CAKTFF010000140.1 GCA_934553185.1 uncultured Devosia sp. | reverse complement strand
TGAACAAGCCTTGCAACGGCAGACCCGGCCGCCCCCAGGCGACCGGGCTCGCGCGGTTCGGTTGATCAGCCGTTGATGCCGGCCAGAACCTGATCGAGGAGCAGCATCACGCCCTGGTAGCCGTGCATGGTGATATAGGCAGCCTGCGGATCGAGATAAACGACCTGGCCGGCCTTGGCGGCGTTGGTCTGGTTGAACAACTCATTGTCGAGCAGCGCTTCGGCGGCGCCGTTGCCTTCGCCGACCCCGGCATCGCGATCGACCACGAAGACCCAGTCAGGGTTCACTTCAAGGAGGAACTCGAACGAGACCGAGTCGCCGCCGTGATCGCCGTCCTTGACGCCATCAAGGGCGGAGGCGAGACCGGCTTCATTGTAGACCCAGGACACGCGCGAGTCGGGACCATAAACGCCCAGCTTGCCGGCATTGGTGACGAGAACCAGCGCCCGGCCCTTGCCCTCTGCGGCAGCCTTGACCTCGGCGATCTTGCTGTCGAGAGCGGCATTGAGCTCGCTGGCCTTGCTCTCAAGACCGAACACGTCGCCCAGAAGGGTCATGTTGTGCTTGACGCCTTCGATGATGGAGCCGTTATCCACCGACAGATCGATCGTGGGAACGAGATCCTTGGAGGTTTCGAGCGCAGCAGCGGAACGGGCGGCAACGAAATAAACATCGGCTTCGGCAGCGGCGATGGCTTCGAAGTCGGGCTCGAACAGCGAACCCAGCGGGGTGGCATCGGCGGGCAGTGCGTCAGCGAGATAGCTTGGCACGTTGGAAGATGGCACGCCCTGCACGGTCACGCCCAGCGCATGGAGGTTGTCGAACGCAGCCCAGTCCTGCACCAGCACCTTTTGCGGAACCCCGGACAGGGTGGTCTCACCCTGGGGATGGGTGATGGTCTTTTCCTGAGCCACAGCGGACAGGGCGGTGAAGGAGAGCGCGCCGGCAACCAGGACCGAGAGCAAGGGCATGCGATGGAGCATCGGGAGTTTCCAATCCGAACAAAGAATGGGCATTCGGTCAAAACCTGACCGCGCTGGTCCGGATATCTAGAGACGCTGTTCTGCCCTGTCAAAGGATAAGATGACGCATTTGCTCAGCTTTTAGCGGCTCGGCGCGTAGGTCTCGCTGGCGAGCAGCAGAAAGCTCTTCATGGCTGCCGATAAAGGGCTGGTCTTGCGGCGGGCGACGAGCAGTTGCCGAAGCGCCCAGGGGTCGGCCAGGGGTGCACAGACGAGGTCGGTGCCGGCCAGGAGATGCAGGCTGGTGGAGCGGAGGAAGCCGATGCCGAAACCGGCCTCGACCATGCGCACCAGGGCGGGAAAGCTCTCCACCCGCACGGTTTCGATCAACGGCTTGCCGGCGGCGCGCGCCGCTTCACCCACGAGGCGATCAAGCGAGCCGGCCAGGTGGATGCCCACGATGGGGTAGCTGAGCACGGTGTCAAAGCCGATATCGCGCCGTGGTTCGATGGTTTGCGCCAGGGGGTGGTCGGGCGGCGCCAGAACCCAGACCCGGTCGTCTTCAAAGGGTTTGATCTCGAAGCGGGTGAAATCATAATTGTCCGACACGATGGCAAGGTCGGCGCGGCCCTCGTCGAGGGCCAGCAGCGCCTTGGCTGCGCCCATTTCGCCGATGTCGAGGCTGATGCCGTCGTGCCGGGCGGTGTAGCGGGCCAAAAGTTCGGGCAGGCGGCCGGTCAGGGCAGAACTGGTGCAGGCGAGGCGCAGGCTGCCGCGCAGACCCGAGCCGAAATCGGCCATCACCGCGTCAAGGTCGGCAATGGCGCGCAGAACGGTTCTGCAGCCCTCGGCATAGGCTTGGCCGGCCGTGGTCAGCCGGACGCCATGGGCCGAGCGGTCAAACAGGACCACGCCCAGCCGGCTTTCCAGATCGGATACGCGGCGGCTGACGGCGGAGGACGCAATGCCCTCGCGCTCGGCGGCGCGGCCAATGGAGCCGGTTTCGGCCAGCAGCAGAATGAGGCGCGCGGTGACGCTGTCGAACGGTGCCATGTGGTCTCCCCTCCAGCACCTTACCCATCGGCGTCAGATCAGCAAGCTTACGCCCTGCCAGAGATAGTAAAACCCGATAAAGGTGACGATCAGCCGCGTCCAGCGCTTGAAATTGGCGTCGGTGAGGCGCTGCAGGACCCAATAGCCGGCGCTGGTGCCGAGCACGGCGAAGGGCGCGGCCACGGCGATCCAGAACCATTCCCATTGCGTCAAAACAGAAGTGGCCTGCCAGTAGAAGGCGATCTTGGCGCCGTGATTGACCACCTGCGCCGAGGCCTTGGTGGCGATAATGGTGCGCCGGTCCATGGCGGTGCGGATAAAGAACATGTCGATGGTGGGACCGGCGACGCCGACGCCCAGATTAATGCCGCCCCCAAGCAGGCCGCAGAAAAAGGCATGCAGGGGCTTGCCCGCATCGAGCGCCAGCCAGCCCTGGGGGATCCAGAGGACGATGGGCAAGAGGCCGATGGTGATGCAGACGGTGGCGAGGTCGGGCGTGTAGCGGATGATGAACAGCGTGATGCCCGCGACGATCAGCCCGGCTGTCATCATGGCCAGAACGCGCCAATCAATGAAACGGCGCGACATCCAGGCGCGCGAGGCGTTGGCGATCAACTGAATGGCGCCCTGGACGGCGATGGCAGTGCCCACAGGCAGGACCAAAAGCAGGATGCCCAGCAGTACCAGACCGCCCGCCATGCCGAAGATGCCCGACAGCATGGAGGTGAGAAAAACGGCGATCAGCAGACCGATGGCAACAAGCAGCGTCATGGTGGACCCCTTTGCTTCCGTTCATGCGCCGATGGGTTGGTGTGCGCCAGAGCGGATCGAGCATGAGGGATTGCCCTTGATCGAACCCCGTCCTTCTCCCTTTGAGGGAGAAGGTGCCCGGAGGGCGGATGAGGGGTGGCAGGGCTGGCAACAGTGCTGAGCGCGTGAAGAGGACCCCTCACCCGTCTCGCGCTGCGCGCGATCCACCCTCTCCCACAAGGGGAGAGGGGAAGACGGAACTACGTGCTCGCAGCCTTGGCGTTGGCTTGGGCGACGAGTTCGTCGGGGATGTCGTCGAAGCTGGCATAGTTCATGTTGTAGAGCCGGGCATAAAGGCCGTTCTTTTCCATGAGCTGGTCGTGGTTGCCCTGCTCGATCAGTTCACCGTTCTGGAGAACGATGATGCGATCGGCGCCGCGGATGGTGGCGAGGCGATGGGCGATCACCATGCCGGTGCGGCCCTCGAGTAGGGTCTGAAGCGCTTTCTGGATCTGGCGCTCAGTATAGGAGTCGATGTTGGCGGTCGCTTCGTCGAGCACCAGGATTTTGCTATCGGCCACCAAAGCGCGGGCGAAGCTGAGCAGTTGACGCTGGCCCAGCGACAGGTTGGAGCCGCGCTGCTCGAGCATGCCGTCATAGCCGCCCGGCAGGCGGGTGATGAAGTCATGGGCGCCCACGGCACGGGCGGCGGCAATGACGTCCTCGCGGGTGGCGGACTGCTTGTTGTAGCGGATGTTGTCGAACACCGTGCCGGTGAACAGGAAGGGCTCCTGGAGCACCATGGCGACCTGCTGGCCCAGGGAGTCCTGGGTGACGTCGCGCACGTCATGGCCTCCCACCAACACGGCGCCGGACTGCACTTCGTAGAAGCGGTGAACCAGCGACATGGCGGAGGTCTTGCCCGAACCGGTGGGGCCAACGAGGGCTACGGTTTCCCCCGGATTGACCCGGAAACTGACATTCTTGAGCACCGGGCGGTCGGCGGCATAGCCAAACACCACGTTGCGGAATTCCACCGAGCCATCCATGTCGCGCGAGAGGGTGATCGCATCGGGCTTGTCAGTGATCGAGGTGGGCACGTCGAGCACTTCGGTGATGCGGCGTCCCGAGGTCATGGCGCGCTGCATGATCGAATATTGCATGGTCAGCGAGCGGATGGGGTCAAAGAAGCGCTGGATATAGAACAGGAAAGCGACAATGACGCCAATTCCCAGCCCACCATTGAGCACGAGCGAGCCGCCCACCACGACCACCACGGCCATGGCGATGCCGGTCAGCGTATCGACGATGGGCACCATGACTTGGGCGAAGCGCGAGCCGGTGAGCTGGGTCTGGAGATTGCTGAACGCCTTGTCGTCAAAGAGGTCGAAATTGACCTTTTGCCGATGAAGGTTCTGCACGGTCCTGACGCCATTGATGCCTTCGGCCATGGCGCCGGCGGTGATGGAATTGGTTTCGTGCGCGGCCCAGAAGGCGCGCTTCGCGGGAGGCAGCCAGAAGATGCGCACCACGAACAGCACCGGCATGGTGGAAAGGGTGAGAAGGCCCAGGCGGAAGTCGAGCGAAAGGAGAACCACGACGATGCCGACCAGCAGGACCATGTCACCCACCGAGATCACCGAGGTTTCGAGGAACTCCTGCATGGAATTGACGTCGCCCTGCAGCCGGCTCATCAGCCGGCCGACTTCGGTCTTGTCCATGAAGCTGAGCGACACGCGCTGGAGCTGTTCGAACATGGCGCGGCGCATATCGAACAGAACGTGTTCGGCGACCTGGCCGACCTGGGACTCCTGGATCCAGGAGGCGGCGAAGTTGACCACAACGGCGAGGGCGAACAGCCCCACCGTCCAGGCGAGCCCGTCGGCGCTGCCGCCCGCCGTCATGCCCGAATCAATGGCATTGCCGATGATCAAAGGAATGGCGAGCTGGGTGGCGGTGAAGACCAGGACCGCTGCAACGGACAGGTAGATCTTGCCCCGATAGGGCCGCACAAAGGCCCAGATGCGGCGCACCGTTTTGGGGTCATAGGCTTTGCCGAAGATTTCTTCTTCGATGCGGTGCGAGCCGACACTGGCGCGCGGCGGGCGCTGGCCGGGAAAGGAGGCCGCTTCGCGATCGTCTTCGTCCACGACACTCATTCGGCAGCACTCCCGATTTCGAGGTCTTCGGCCGGCCGGGTTTGAAGATCGTAGAGAGCGCGATAGCGGCTATCCAAAGCCAGCAGTTCTTCGTGGCTGCCCTGCTCGGCGATGCGGCCGTCTTCGAGAAAAAGGATGGTGTCGGCGTGCAGGAGCGAACTCAGGCGGTGGCTGATCACCAGGGTCACCCGATCCTTGGCATAGCGGCGGATGGCGCTGCGGATGCGGTGTTCGGTGCCCGCATCGATGGCGGCGGTGGAGTCGTCGAACACCATCACCGCAGGCTTGAGCACCAGGGATCGGGCGATCGACAGGCGCTGGCGCTGTCCACCCGAAAGAGACACGCCACGTTCGCCCACCACCGTGCCATAGCCCATGGGCAGACCCATGATGTAGTTGTGCAGTTGCGCGCTTTCAGCGGCTTTCTCGATCCGCGTTTCCTTGGACCAGGGGTCGCCATAGGCGATGTTGTTTTCGATCGTGGTGGTGAAGAGGAAGCTGTCCTGCTGCACCACGGCCACGGCCCGGCGCAGCGACTGGAGCGTGACATTTCTGATGTCCTGCCCGTCGATGGTGATGCGGCCGCTATCAGGCTCGTAGAAGCGGGGGATCAGGTGCGCCAGGGTGGATTTGCCGCTGCCCGGCGCGCCGACAATGCCAATGGTCTGGCCGGCGCGGGCTTCGAAGGACACGCCGTTGAGCGTGGGATGGGTGGTGCCGGCATAGGTGAAATGAACGTTTTCGAAGCGCAGCGTGCCTTCGGTGATCTTGAGGGCAGGCGCCCCTGGCGCATCCTCGATGCCCAGGTCCTGATCAAGAAAGGCATAGAGACGATCCCCACAGGTGGAAGCGCGGGCAAAGCTATTGACCATGAGGCCAAGCTGGCGCACCGGCATCTGCAGGATGGTCATGAAGGTGAGAAAACTGGCCAGCGTTCCGACGCTGATTTGCCCGCTGATGACCTTGTTGCCGCCCACCCAGAGCACCAGCCCCATGGCGGCGAAAAAGGAGAGGGTCATGGCCGAGGTGTTGCGCACGCGCACATCAAGCCGCTGATGGGCGAGTTCGAGCGCCGCCGCTGAAGCCTTGTCGAACTTGTTCAACTCGAAATCCTGGCCGGAAAAGGCGCGAACGACGCGGATGCCGCCGAGGTTTTCTTCCATGACGCGGCTCAGCGCCGAGAGCTTTTCCTGGAGCACCAGCCAGGTGGTGCGCAGGGTCAGTTGCGCAACCGAAG
>CAKTFF010000139.1 GCA_934553185.1 uncultured Devosia sp. | reverse complement strand
GCATTGACCCGCAGCACCAGCTTTTCGTCGCTGTAGTCGCCGTCATTGCCGAAGGACACCTCGCGCAGGAAGAAGTAACGCACATTGTCGGCGCCGAACTGCTCCACAAGGGCAAAAGGATCGATGACATTGCCTAGCGACTTGCTCATCTTCTGCCCGTCCACGGTCAGGAAGCCATGGGCGAATACGCGGTGCTGCACTTCGATGCCGGCGCTCATCAGGAAGGCGGGCCAATACACGGTGTGAAAGCGGATGATGTCCTTGCCGATGACGTGGAGGTCGGCAGGCCAGAACTTGCGGAAAAGCTCGCTTTCCGTATCGGGGTAGCCGACGCCGGTAATGTAGTTGGTGAGCGCATCGACCCACACATACATGACGTGGCCTTCCGCGTCAGGCACGGGAATGCCCCAATCGAAGGTGGTGCGCGATATGGAGAGATCCTGCAGGCCACCTCGGACAAAGGAGATGATCTCGTTGCGCCGTTCCTTAGGGGCGATGAAATCAGGGTTGCGCTCGTAGAGCTCAAGCAGCTTGTCGGCATAAGCGGACAGGCGGAAAAAGTATGTTGGCTCTTCGACCCATGTCACTTCGGCGCCGGTCGGGGCGAAGCGTTTGCCGTCCTTTTCGGTGAGTTCTTCCTCATCGAAATAGGCCTCGTCGCGTACCGAATACCAGCCCTTGTAAGTGGACTGGAAGATGTCGCCATTGCTGCTGGCCGCCATCTTTCTCCAGATGGCCTGGCTCGCCTCATGGTGACGCTCCTCGGTGGTGCGGATGAAGTCGTCGTTGGAGATGTCGAGCACGTCGGCGAGGCGCCGGAACTCCTCAGAATTGCGATCGGCAAGCTCCCGCGGGCTGATCCCCTGCGCCGCGGCAGTCTGCACCATCTTGATGCCGTGCTCGTCGGTGCCGGTCAGGAAAAATACCTCCCTGCCCTCGAGCCGCTTCCAGCGGGCGATAGCGTCGGTGGCGATCATCTCGTAGGCATGGCCGATATGGGGCGCGCCGTTTGGATAGCTGATCGCGGTGGTGACGTAGAACGGCTTGAGGGTCATCGGAGCTCGGAAGGGTCGGGCAAAGAAAGTGCTTTGTGCTTCCTAATCGCATCGAAGATAGCGACAAGCGTCTGTTTCATGTCCAGATTGATGCTGTCAGCCTCGGCGAGAAGCGTGTGAGCCTTGTCCCATAGCTCGTTGGCAGAGGCAAGGCGAATGCGGGTGCCCCCTTCAGTCGCAGCCGTTCGCGCCTCCTCGGCAATCCAGTCTGCCAGCAATTCGCGGGCGAAACTGAGTTCGGTGCCCTGGGCGTCCGCGCCAAGTGCATCGGCCAGTTGCAGCGACGTGGCGACAGAGTTTCCGGCAGGGTCCGCCAGCCAAGCTTGCAGACCGCCAAGGGCTGACTGAGGCGACAGAGCCAGGGTCTCGAACGCGCGCCGTAGACGGCCACCGGCCAGGCCAATGGCGCGCGTAAGCTCATCGTTGCCCAGCGCCGGATCATGCTCGATCAGCACGGCGCGGACATCGTCGTTTGCAACCGGCCGCAATGCCAGGTTGTGGCAACGGGACTTGATGGTGGGCAGAAGTTGGCCCGGCCGATGCGAGATCAGCAGAAAAGTAGTTTCGGCGGGCGGCTCTTCGAGTGTCTTGAGCAGAGCATTAGCGGCCGCACCGTTGCAGTCGTCTATGCTGTCGAGAATGGCTACGCGGTGGCCTGCCCTGCCCCGCGTATGATGCAGGCTTTCGCGCAAGTCGCGCACATCCTCGACGCGGATCACGGTGTAGAAACCCTTAGTATCGCGAGGGCGGCGGCGCAGCAGAAACAGATTGGGGTGGGACAACGCGCCCACCTGCTCCGTCACCCTATGACGGGGCTCGTCGCCTGTGGACGAGAGAGTAGATGCGGCAATCTCGAAAGCAAAGGTCGCCTTGCCGATCCCACGCGGACCGTGGAGCAGAATCGCCCCGGGGAGCCGGCGTTCACCGAGCTGAGCAAGAATAGCCGCTCGCGCCCGATCATGGCCGCGCGCCAGCTGGCGACGCTCGGGGGGGATTACACCATCGAGTGCATCAGGGTCATTCACGCCTCAAGGCCATGCAGCAGTTCGGGGAAACGAAGCCGCACCACGTTCCAAATCTCGGCTTCGAGATGTTCGGGAGACTGCGCTGCCTCCAAGATCACGCAGCGATCCGGATTGGCTCGGGCGATGGCCAGAAAGCCGTCGCGCAATGTCCGGTGCCAGGCAATGGCTTCCTTCTCGAAGCGATCGCCTGTGGCGGCAAGTCCGTCTTCGAGGTCGCGTTCGGCGACCCGCTTGAAGGCGAGGTCCGGGTCCATGTCCAGAACAATGGTGAGATCGGGTGTGTGCCCGTCCAGAGCCAAGGCTTCGAGCGTAGCGATCAGGCAATCATCGACGCCGCCCGTCAGGCCCTGGTAGGCGCGGGTGGAATCATGGAAACGGTCCGACAGCACCCAGGTGCCCTTGCGCAAATGCGGCGCGATCAGTTGGTTGACATGATCGAGCCGGGCGGCGGCAAACAGCACCGCTTCTGCACCAGCACCCCACGATTCTGACCGACCCTGTAGAATAAATGAGCGGATAGCCTCGGCACGCGATGTGCCGCCTGGTTCGCGGGTGCGCACGACGTCAATGTCGATGCGCTGCAGATTCTCCTGCAGGCGCTTGATCTGGGTGGATTTGCCCACGCCTTCGCCCCCTTCAAAGGTGATGAAGCGAGCGGGGCGGGTTTGTGAGGCTTCGCGCATAAGGCGGTTTTATCGCATTCTTACAGCCAGCCAAGCGCCAGTTGCTTGAGCGCATCGGTAGCCTTGCGGACGATGTCGCCCTCTTCCACCGTGTCGCGGGCATAAAGCGGCGCCGACTGAACTAGTTGCTCGTCGCAGAACACCTCGAGCTCGGCGATCCGGTCGCCTTCCATCACGGGCGGCATGAGGGGACCCGTATAAGTCACCGAAGCGTTAAGGCATTTGCGCGAGCCACGCGGCAGATAGAGTGCCACTTCACCGTCGCCGACCAGAGCAACGCTGCCGCTGGTGCCGCCATAAACATTGGCATAGGCCACCACGGCGCCTTCAGGATAAGCGGCGACACGCTCGAAGGCTCTGGTGCCCCAGGTGATCAGCTTGCGGCCTTCTTCGGTGCGTTGCGCCATGGAGGTCAGGCCATGCACCACGGCAACCAAGCGCCGCCCGCCATCGTCGGTGGAAATTACGGAGCCATAACCGGCAGACTCGGTGTGGCCAGTCTTCAGCCCATCAACGCCGATGCCCATTTCGACTAGCGAGTTGCGGTTGGGCTGGTTGATGCCGTTCCACTCCATTTCCGGCTCGGAAAAGTAGTGGTACTGCTCCGGAAACTCGCTGATGAGGTAGCGAGCGAGATCGGCCAGGTCGCGGGCGGTGACATGCATGTCCGGGTCTGGCAGGCCGGTGGGATTGGTGAAGTGAGAGCCTTCAAGGCCAATTTCGGCGGCAAGCTCGTTCATCATGGCGGCAAAGCTTGCCTCGGAGCCAGCGATGCCTTCGGCCAGCACGATGGCCGCATCATTGCCGGACTGGATGATAACGGAACGGACCAGGTCCTCCACGGCGATCTGGGAATTGAGATCGGCAAACATGGTAGAACCACCTGACGAAGCGCCACCCGTGCGCCAAGCGTGTTCGGACACAAAGAACTGGTCGGTCATTGCGACCCGTCCAGCCCGCACTTCGTTGAAGACAACGGCGATGGTCATGAGCTTGGCCATGCTGGCCGGCTCCATTGGCAGGTCGGCATCCTTCTGGAAAATCACCGTGCCTGATTCCTGATCCATCAGGACGGCAAAGGGTGCCTGAGTTTCGAAACTGGCTTGAGCGTTAGCCGTTGTCGACAATGCCAGCAAGGCGGCTGCGGCAAGGAAAACCCGTTTCATTGATTCTCTCTCCTGTCCTGTGCTGGCAGGAGTGCCAGGCGCCGCGGACTAGTAGCGAATAACCTCAGGTAGGCCAAGTTCTCCTGCCATCATCTGTACGTCATTTGCCGAAACACCGGGCTTGAGCGCTATCATGGACAACTGGGTGCCCGAAGAGCCCAAGTCGACTCTCTCCACGGCGCCGAGCATGGCAAACTGCTGAGCAACCATCGCCGCCTTAAGCGGGTCAACGACAGTGCCAAGTGCAATGTTGACGTGCTCGATGCCGGGACCAGGAAGGAAGCTGGCCATGGTGCTGGTGGCGTCCAGAGCGGTGGCGCCAACCGAAGCCGATGCAGGCGCGTCTTCCGAATAGGCGAACAGACCGCCGATCATGCCGAACAGCCCGCCGCTTCCGCCGCCCATTGTGGCGACTTCAGTGTGGTTCCCGAACTCTTGAGGGCCATGATAGCTGGCGACGAGTGCTCTTGTGTCGTCACCTTCGAGCGGGGCGCGCCCGAGATACTCGACCTTGAGCTCGGCGCTTCCTTTGTCGACATAGCCCAACATGGCAGCGGAGCGATAGGACAGGTCCATCACGCGGCCGGGCAGATAAGGCCCGCGGTCATTGACGCGAACCACCAGCGTGCGGCCGTTTTCCTGGTTGGTCACGCGCACATAGGAGGGCAGCGGCATGGTTGGATGGGCGCCGGTGATTGCGTTGGCGGAGAAGATTTCGCCGTTGGCGGTGAGGCGGCCATGGAAATCGGCGCCATACCAGGAGCCCTTGCCGACAGCCGCGTAGCCCACCGGGTTTTCCTGCGGCACAAAGGTCGTGCCGCGCACCACATAGGGTTTGCCGACCATGTTGCGGCCGCCGCCCTTGGGTGGATTGGGATTGTTGGTGATTCGGGGAGAAGATTTTACGCCGAACTCTTCGGACGAGAAGGCCGAGCGCTTGACCGTGGGGCCGACGCCCATGCTGGCGCAGGCGGACAAAGCGGTCGCTGCAGCGACGGAAACAAACAAGAGCCGGACGGCGTGGCGCCACGAATGGGTCAAGGTCACACTCTTTTTTACGCAGGTACTAAAAGGGAGCAGCAGCTTTGGCTTACCGCAGCTGAGATAATGCCAATCGGGTTTACGCGGCGTTAAGCGGGATTGGCCGCGATTCCACTGTTGAACAAATTGCTTGCCCGTTCACCCTTGTTGAAGTGGGGATATAAAGATATCTTTATGCGAACCACACATAACGCTTCAGCTCAAGAGGTAAGGCCATGACTCATGCGCCCGACGCCCTGCCCCACACCGACTGGACCGAGGTCCGCAGCGCCCTCCACGCAGCGGCTCGCGAGCGCATCTTGATCCTCGACGGCGCGATGGGCACCATGATCCAGCGCCTCAAGCTGTCGGAGGACAACTTTCGAGGCGAGCGTTTCCGCGACTGGCATCTGCCGCTGCAGGGCAACAACGACCTATTGGTCCTCACCGAACCGCAGCTGATCGAGGATATTCACTTCGACTACTTCTTGGCCGGCGCTGACATCGCCGAGACCAATACCTTTTCGGCAACCTCGGTGGCGCAGGCTGATTATGGCTGCGAGTCGGCGGTCTATGACATCAACTACCAAGGTGTGGTGGTGGCACGTCGTGCGGCCGAGCGGGCCGAGGCTGCCGATGGCAGGAGGCGCTTCGTTGCCGGCGCGCTTGGACCGACCAACAAGACGGCGTCCATGTCCACCGACGTCAACAGCCCCGGCCACCGGGCGATCACCTTCGACGAACTGGTGGTTGCCTATGGCGAGGCGCTGCGCGGCTTGATCGACGCCGGTGCGGACCTCCTCCTGTTTGAGACCATCACCGACACGCTCAATACCAAGGCCGGCATCTTCGCCGCCCAGAGGCTGTTCGAGGAGCGCGGAATCGACGTGCCGATCATGATCTCCGGCACGATCACCGACCTGTCTGGTCGCACGCTGTCGGGGCAGACGCCGACGGCCTTCTGGTATTCGCTGCGCCACGCAAACCCCACTACGATCGGGCTCAACTGTGCCCTGGGTGCCAATGCCATGCGTGCGCATCTGGGCGAGTTGTCCGACGTTGCCGATACGCTGATCTGCGCCTATCCCAATGCTGGATTGCCCAATGCCTTTGGGCAATATGACGAATCGCCGGAATGGATGGCGGAGCAGATCGCCGGCTTTGCAGAGGCGGGTTATGTTAATATTGTCGGCGGCTGCTGTGGCTCAACCCCCGATCATATCCGCGCCATTGCCCAGGC
>CAKTFF010000138.1 GCA_934553185.1 uncultured Devosia sp. | reverse complement strand
TCAGCGCATCCTTGAGCTGCCTGTTGAGATTGGCATCATCTTCCACAACCAGAATGCGCATCGAGCCCCCGCCGACTTGTTTGCTATTGTGCGCTGACGGTGAGGTTTTGGGCTGTTCCGTCGTCGCTCAGTATCCCGACGATCCAGACATAGCGTCCGCCGTCGTCACACAGCCGATAGTTGAGGATTTCGGCAGCACTATAGCCAGCTGCCGCCACGGCATCATACTGACTCATGATCTGCCCATCGCTGATCAGCATCTGGATTTCGGCCGAACTGTCGATACAGGCCTGCGCCTGTGCAAGGCCGGTTCCGCCCATGGCGAGTGCCAGCGCGAGGGCGGCCGGCGCCAGGCGTTTAAGGAAAAAAATCTTCATGGTTCCAATCTAATGATCTTTGCTGAATGGGACATGAATGCTGCCGTCGGATCCCTCGCACCCAAGGCAGATCAGCTAGCTTGAGCGTCTTCCTAGCAGTGTGCCGGGACTTGGTCCCGACATCAACCGCCAAAGCAAGGCTCAATGCAGATCGAGCACGAAGCAAGCCAACCTCACGCCCGACCGATGTCGCCCTTGAGCCCCTTGCGTAGAAATAGGATGGCGAGCGCCTCCATGATCAGGTGGCCTGAAGCATCCTGATCAAGGGTCGGCAGGTCCACGCCCAGTACCTGGGCGAGGCCCGCAAGCAGCATGAAGGCCGCCACGAGGTAAGTCTTGTAGCCAGAAAGAATGTCCATGAGGAATCTCCGTTGCGTGGATTGAAGAAGCAGGGGGCTTATGGATCCGGCAGCCGCCAAAGCGGCCTGCCGCACCGCAGCGACACGCCTCGACCATCCCTTGCCGAATATGGCGAAGGTGGCGAGGCGCCGAAGAAAGAACAGCCGGCGGTCGCACAAGCTGGCAATCAGCGCCGGTGTCGAGCGTCGGGCAACAGCCGCAAGAGTCAGCGGCCCGACATAGCCGTCCGCCATGACCCCCAACTCAGCCTGCAGCGTCTTGATCGCGCGATCTGGTCCTGAATTGGCGGCAAAGTCGAACAGCGCCAGATCAAGTCCGGGCGGCATGCGCCCGGCCCGGCAGCGATCCCAGTAGCCCGCATGGTAGATCCGCGCCGCCTCAGGGCGGCCGAGCGCCTTGACCGCGCTTTTGGGTAGCTCCCACCAGGGCGACACCTTGCGCCAGCGCGCCAGCGTCTTGCGGGTGATACCCATATTGGTCGCGCCGCCCGGGTCAGCCTTGTTGTCGACATAGCCGCCTTCATGGCGCAGAACCTCGGTCAGGCAGTGGTCGAACCGATCATCAGTCATGGAACTCTCCTTGTGCAGCATGCCCCTCGCCCAGAACCGGGCTGATCTGGGCGACGCTGAAGTGGAAGGTGTTGGGCAAGGCGCCGAAGTCGGCGATCTGCTCGGCTTTGCTGTAAAGTGCCCCAGCCGTATCGCTCTCGATCGTGCGCACGGCATTGCCACCCTCGGTGATCACCACGCGATAGCGCTCCGGCGCATGTTCGAGCGGGGTGTCAGCGACACCCCAGCCATCTGCAAGGCTGCACCTGATCCAGCCGAGGGCAATGTCTCCATCACCCGTCCGGGTCGCCCGCAGGTGAACCGGCGGCAGCGGCAGTGCCGGAGCGACAGCAAGAACAGCATCGAGTTCGGTGCCCACCAGGTCCGACGATCCGGCAAACACCCGCAGCCCCCACATCTCGCCGAGTTGGTGCGTTTCAACCGGCAGCACGACTTCTCGCCCATCAAGCACCAACACGCGGCGCCCAACGGAAACAGAGCCGCTGGCCGGTCCGCTTCCCTCCAACCCGCGCAGCAGTTGCTGCAGCCGATAGCGCCCCGGCCCCACCAGTTCAGCCTGGGCAAAGCCAATCACCTCCCACCCACCTTGGTCGGTTTCAACCGCCAGCCGGTTGCTTCCACCCAAGACAGCAGCGGGAGCGAGTGAAGCCAAATGCCCGCCCAGAAGCGTCACCTCAAAACCTTCGCCATGGTCCCAGCGCCCGAGCGGTCCTTCCGCCAGCGCGACACTCACGGTCCCCAACGTGCCACGGCGCTCCAGTTGCGCCAGCATTGCCCCAGTCGCCTCATCGGCCACTTGCACCCGCCCGGGCCAGGGCTGGCTGAAGGCTGCAAGAACCAGACGCGTCCGCCCCGTCCCCGGCAAAGGCGGCAAGTGCGCCGCCGTCACCACCGGCAATGCGCGGACCGTCGGCGTGAATGGCACGCTCATAGGCCTTGTCTCGCCCCCAGCTACCGCTAGGGACGCTGGCAGGGTTCGGGCCGTCACCCGGCGCAGGGCACCGTCTCGCGTTTCGATGATCTCGAACGGTCCTTCAGCTGCGCCCTCGATGGTCACCAGATCTCCCGGCTCCAGCGCGAGCGCCGAAGGAGGCAGGCTGAACTCCACCGTTTCGAGCCGCGCGTTCCGGCTGTCCAGCAAGCGTTCGGCAGCAAGCCGAGCACTGGCGCCATCGAGCGTCATGGACACGGTTTCTCCCGCCAGCGGCCCGCTCCCCTCGGTGAGCGCTGTCACCGTGGCGGCCAGGTAGTCGCGCTCGCGATCAAGATAGGTCAGCGACAACCGCCCGGGCGCTTCGGCCGGGTCCGAACGCCTGCGCGACAGGGTCGGCCCCTCTCCTTGGGCAAGCTCATCCCTTGCAAGCACGACAAGATTGGCTCGGTCCGGCAAAGCAAGTTGAAGACTATCCAGTCCGCTTTTGAGGCGCAGGCCCGTCGCCTCCATCAGGGGCGCCAGCGAGTCGCGCGCGTTGGTCGGCGTGCTCAGCACCATGCCGTTAATTTGAGGCGATGCCGCATCGGCCAGTACGGCCACGCCATGATCGGCGGCGATAGCTTCTGCCAGTTCGCCACTGCCTGCGGTGCCAAGCCGGCCTGTCAGCCAATGACCCGTCAGGTGATTGGGCCCGTCCGCCCACACCTCCGTCATCGCCGGAAAGGCCGGATAGGGCCGCGCATCCCAGGTCCAATGAAAGATCCGACTTGTATCCACCATGCCCGGCGGGTTGTTGGCCGGATCGCGCCACCAACGCGCATGGGCGCGCAACACCTGCCGCTGGATCAAGGGGTCAGGCGCTCCGCTTGAAAAATACGGCAGCCCGCCTTCAGCGCTTTTGCCATCGCCGAAGATGTTGGGCTGGTTGGCACCCTTGTCGACAGCGCCACAGCCCAGTTCAGTGAAGATCACGGGTTTGGAGCCGGGCACCCACGCGGTCGGGCTGGCATTGCGCACCCCGCCCGGCCGGTCATGATGGGGCTTGCTCCACCAGCTGCGCACATCCTTATAACGCCAGACCCATGGCTCGCCGTAAGCACCATCGGTGATGGGCGTCCGCACCTGCGCTTGGCGATCGGCTTCGCTCTGGTAGAACCAGTCGAAGCCTTCGCCTCCCGCCACATTGCCCACAAGGTAGTGGAGGTCGTGCCCGCTCGACCCCAGTCCCGCGTCGGCATGCGCCTCTCCGTCGCGCCAGTCCGCCAGGGGCATATAGTTGTCGATGCCCACCGCATCGATATGCGGCGAGGCCCAGAGCGGATCGAGGTGAAAGAACTTCTCGCCACCCCCTGGCTGGTAGCCGCTATATTCGCTCCAGTCCGCCGCATAGGTCAGCATGGTGCTCTCACCGACCATCGCCCGTACTTCTGCGGCCAGCGCCACCAGCGCCGCCACAAACGGGAAGCTGTCGCCAGGCCCCCTCACCGTTGTCAGCCCCCGCATTTCCGAGCCGATGATCAGCGTATCGACGCCGCCCGCTTTCACCGCCAAGTCCGCATAATGCAGCACCATGGTGCGATACGCTGCGGCAAACGCTGCCACCTGCCCCGCACCCGCCGAAGTCCGGTCCGGCGAGCCAGACCGTCCCGGCGCAGGATGGCAGGTGATGCGGCCCCGCCAGGGATAATGCGCCTGTTCGCCACCACCATAGGGATCGGGCAAGCCGTTCCCCGCGGGCACGTCCATCATCACCATGGGATAAAGCGTTACCCCCAAACCGCGCGCCTTGAGGTCGGCGATAGCGGCCAGCACGGCCGCGTCCGAAGGCGTCCCGCCATAGGCAGCACCGCCATCGTGGGTCGAAACAACCGGCACATCCTCCCGGCCCAAGCCCATCACACGCCACTGCGTGCCCTGGACGTCGCGCTCCCGCGCCTCCACCCGTGGCCCGATCGTGCATTGTCCACACCGCAAGTCATCGCCGAACCATGCGACCACCAGCGCCACATGCTTGAGGTTGGGGCAAAGATCGACCAGTTCGTCGATGGACAGCGTCCAGTCACTCCGGTCAGGGTCGAGGTGGGTGTTCTCTGCCACGGTATGCCCTGGCCCAACCACCCGCATGCGGGGCACCGGGTCATAGCCGAACTCGGTGGCGCCGGGGATCACCGTCACGGCCTCAATGTTAGCCTCAAGATCACCGACGACCCGGCACAGTTCCACTGACAGGTGCGGAATGCGGTTGCCGAAGCGGTTGAGCGGCAATTGCTCCACCACGAGGTAGCACACGCCCCGGTAAGCCGGCGCCTCCCCTTGCGTGGCCTCAATCAGCCCGTCGGGCAACTGGTCCTCTGTGCCCCGATAAAAGCGCAGCGTTAGCCCGGTTGTGTCCAGCAATTGTCCATCGGCCCAGATCCGCCCCAGCCGGTGCACCTCGCCTTCGCAAAAGGCCACGGCAAAGCTCGCGCCAACAACATCCTCGCCGCCGCCCATGCCCTTGGCGCCCGCGCCCTCGTCGCCCAGCAGTTCCAGTTCGCGCGCCCAGATGATGTTGCCTGCCAGCCTGCTCCAGCCATAAAGCCGTGGCACCGGCACGCCTTCGCTTGATCCCTGCAGGCGGATATCGCTGCCGCCACCCTGCGGCTTGTCGGCAAACAGCTTCCCGTCCACGGCGCTGCCTGCCAGGGCGCCCAAGGCGCGTCCCACAGTCGCCCCGAACGGTCCACCGACCATGCCGCCAACAAATTGCCCGGCCAGCGAAAGTGCCAAAGTGGCCATGCCAAATCCTTTCTTCACCTCCCCCTGTGTGGAAGAGGTCTTCAGTGGAGTGAGAGGGCGTTCAAGTCAGGCGGCGCTCCCCTTCTCCCCTCGTGGGAGAAGGGGCCCGAAGGGCGGATCAGAGGGCCCGATCCGGAAACCGGAACCGCCCGGCCATCCGCCGCCGCCAGCTTTCGCTCAGGTTCGCCTCCACCACGCCCAATCGTTCCTGGGCATGTATGAACCGGTCCGCGCTGACCAGAATGGCGCAGTGCTTGGGCTCGGCCGCCCCGCCAAGGCGGAACAGCAGCACCTGCCCTGCCCCAAATGGTCCCGCCTCAGCCACCAGAAGCCGATCGGCCGCCTCCCGCAGCGCTCCGGCATGCGCCGGGTCGCGCATATCCGCGCGATACGGCGGCAGCGCCATCGGTTCGCCGCCATAAAGCTCGCGCCACACCCCGCGCAGCAGGCCCAGACAATCGCAACCCGCACCCCGGAGCGAAGCCTGGTGTCGGTAGGGCGTGCCGAGAAATGCTCGCGCTGCCGCAACCACCGCCGCCTCCATCACCGCACCACCGCCCGCCCGTCCAGGGCGTCGCCGCTACGGGGATGGCGCAAAACAAAGTCGCTGCCCGGAATATGCGGAAAGCCACGGAAGTTGATTGCATTGCCGAACCGTGCCCGGCAGGTGCTGAACTGCCGGTCGCATCCGGCCGTCACCACAGCTCCATCGCCAGGCACGACCCACTGACCCACCGGCGCGGCAAAGCACAGCACATCGCCATCGGCATTCCGCTGGTGCAACACGACGCCATCGCGCAGTCCCAGCCGCTTACCCCCTTGCCAATGCGCCCGGCCGAAGCTGAACCACCCGCCAGCAAAGCC
Source organism: uncultured Devosia sp. (assembly GCA_934553185.1). Classification (GTDB taxonomy): domain Bacteria; phylum Pseudomonadota; class Alphaproteobacteria; order Rhizobiales; family Devosiaceae; genus Devosia. The sequence goes on along the minus strand of CAKTFF010000138.1, from coordinate 325 downwards.
CCCAAGCCCGCTCACAAGCAGGCGCCGATGGTCCAGCACCGCCGTCACGGTTGCCAGCGCGCTATGCTGTGGCTGGCCCAGATCGACTCCACACCGCGCATCGCCAACACTGGCGTCGCACAGGCCCTGATACAGGCGCCCCTCGACCCGATTGAGATCATGCTGGGCCGACCGCAGTTCCGCTCGGAACACACCATCCTCCCGAACGATTTCGCCGATCGTGTCGCTGCGCAGATGCACACGTTGATCGGGATCCGCCCAGTTCACCCGCCAGGTCTCGACGCGCGCACCATCATAGCGCCCAAGCACAATATCGTCCTCGCCG
>CAKTFF010000137.1 GCA_934553185.1 uncultured Devosia sp. | reverse complement strand
AGCTAAAAACGCTCACCATCTTGGAGCGGCATCAAGGTTGCCTGATGTTTGCATCTGCCCAATGCGCCTCAATCGCCGCACAGAAGGCTTCGGGCATGTCAAAATTCGAGCAATGTCCACCCTCGGGCAGGTTGATCCGCCGAAAGTTTGGCCGATCGCTAAACTTGCCGATGTCCCCTCGCAGACCCAGGTTGACCGCGTGATCCTTGCCGCCCCACAGCACCAGCAACGGCTGGCGATAGTCGCGAGCATTGCTCAAGAAATCATAATTGCGAACATTGGAGGTGATGGCTGCGCCAGCATCGATGTTGAATTGCTTGATGGCGGTTTCGATAGCCTCGCGACCTCTGGCACTGGCCGTCGTAGTTCGGGCGGTTAGCCAAGCCGTGATATCCGCTCCAGGCAGGAAGGACATACGCAGCACCCGGTCAACCTGCGCTGGCAGGTTCATCGAAAAGCAGGTTCCGAACAAAACAAGGCTGCGGATGCGCGAAACCTGCGGCGTGCCCAGCAACCAGAGGGCTAAAATACCACCAAGGGAATTGCCAACCCAGTGCACTTCGCGGACGTTGGCGTGATCGAGCAAATCGACGAGGTCGCTGGCCATTGTCGAAATGGCGAAATCCTCCGCTACGATTGGCCGGTCGGGCACGCCCGACGCCCCGTGTCCGCGAAGATCAGGGACGAGCACGCGAAAGCCCTTGTCGGCAAACTGCAGTGCCTCGTGATGAAACTGTATGCCAGATGATGCAAGGCCATGTACGAACAGGATATCTGCGCAGGCTTTTTCCTTGGGCAGATACTCTGAAAAGGCCAGCTGAACGCCTGATCGAGAACCTATTCGATGGCGGATGATCCTGCGGGTCTCATTGGTCAACATGCCCTCCGACAAGTTTCTGCCGCAAGAAAAATGGGCGCAAAGTGGGCAGATCACAAGGTGCGGAACTGAGTAAAGCGCAGCTGGAGCGACTTGTGTTGAGAGGTGGCCGCGGGGTCATCCAGGCGACGCTTATAACTGCTTTCTCCCTGTTCAGGCCAAAGAGGGCCGTGCATGCACGTCAGAATGATGCGGCCAGCGACCGGACCGGCCTTGGCGAAATTAAAGACAGCCAAGTTTTCAGTTAAGGTGCATTGCAGAGAGGAGGGAGGCCTTGGCCTCCCGCTGAAGTTTAGACGATTCCGCCGGAGCCGCCTTCGACGGCGGGGCGGATGTCGGCGACCTTGGCGCGGTAGCCTGAGGCGCGATAGGAGGCGAGGGGGTCGATGGCGCCGCCTTGTTCGAGGCGAGCCATGGCCAGGATTGGCTCGACATCGGTGCGGAAAGCGATGCGCAGTTCCTGCGTCGCGGCTAAAGCGTCGTTCGCCTTCTGCGCCGCTGCGAGGGATGAGCGATCGACCAGCAGCGCCTGTGCATAGGAGCGCTGGACGTCCGAAGCCGAGAGCATCAGCGATTCGATCGGGTCGGTCACATTGTGCGATTGATCGAGCATGTGCGCCGGATGGAAATCGCTGTAGCGCGCTTCGGCATCGACCAATTCGTTGAATACGAGGAACAGGCGGTAGGGATCCACCGATCCGGCGTCGAGATCGTCGTCGCCATACTTGCTGTCGTTGAAATGGAAGCCGCCAAGCTTACCAAATTGGGCCAGGCGGGAGACGATCATTTCGATATTGGTGTTCGGCGCATGGTGCCCGAGATCGACAAGGCAGAAGGCCTTCTCGCCCAGTTCCTTGGCGATGATGTAATTGGTGCCCCAGTCCTGCACGACCGTCGAATAAAAGGCCGGCTCATACATCTTGTGTTCGGTATAAACACGCCAGTCGTCGGGCAGGGCGGCGTAGATTTCCTTGGCCGAATCCAGATAGTGCTCGAACTGGGTGGCAAAATTGACCTGACCGGGGAAATTCGAGCCATCGCCGATCCAGATGGTTAGGGCTTTCGAACCAAGGGTCTGGCCGATTTCGATGCATTCGAGATTGTGCTCAATCGCTTGGCTGCGAGTCGACGCATCGGCAGCCGAGAGCGAGCCGAACTTGTAGCTTTGGAGCTGCCCCTTGGCGTCGGAAAAGGTGTTGGAGTTCATGGCATCAAAGCCAAGGTTGAAGCGGCTGGCAGCCTGCTTCAAGCGGTTCGGATCAGCCTTGTCCCACGGGATATGCAGGGAAACGGTTTTCGTCGCCTGCGTGAGCTGGGCGATAACGGCGCAGTCCTCGATCTTATCGAAGATGTCGCGCGGCTCACCCTTGCCCGGAAATTTGGCAAAGCGCGTGCCGCCGGTGCCGACGCCCCAGGACGGAACGGCGACCGAAAAGCCGGCCACCTTCGCCTTGATGGCGTCGATGGCGATGCCACGCCGGTCGAGGCGTTCGCCCAGGCTATTGTAGTCGGCGCGAAGATGGGCTTCGCGCTTGGCATTCTCGGCGTCGACGATGGATGGGTCGATGATGTGTTCGGTCATTTTTTCCTCCCTCCTCCCAACACACGCGGTGTCATCCCGGCTTTGAGCCGGGATCCATCTTGAGATCTCAGGATGGGCCCCGGGTCGAGCCCAGGGTGACACTGTGGATTGGGAGAGTAAGTGCCTCTTGTTCTCTTACCGCGTAAACGACTGGGCGTTGCCCGCATCGACATTGAGAATGTTGCCCGTGGACTTGGCCGAGGCTTCCGAGGCGAAGAAATAGATGGCTTCGGCGATATCTTCGGGAAATACGGAGCGCTTGAGCAGGGAGCGCTCGCGATACATTTCCTCAAGGCCATCCTTGTCGGTCTTGTAGGTGGAGGCGCGCTGTTCGAGCCACTCACCAGCCCAGATCTTGGAGCCACGCAGCACGGCGTCTGGGTTGACCACATTGACGCGGATCTGCTCGCCAGCCCCTTCCAGCGCCAGGCAGCGGGCGAGGTGGATTTCGGCAGCCTTGGCGGTGCAATAGGCCGAGGCATTGGGCGAAGCGGCAAGGCCGTTCTTGGAGGCGACAAAGACGACGTTGCCCCCGATCTTTTGGCTTCGAAACAGGCGGAAGGCTTCGCGGGAAACAAGGAAATAGCCGGTGGACAGGATGTCCATGTTCTTGTTCCACAACTCAAGCGTCGTGTTCTCGATGGGCGCCGAGGAGGCAAGGCCGGCATTGGACACCAGGATATCGAGCCCGCCGAACTCCACTACGGCATGGGCGAAGCCGGCCAGGACCTGTTCTTCGCGCGTGACGTTGATGTTGACCGGACGGACGAAGTCTACCCCGAACACACCACTCAGTTCTTCGGTGGCGCTGTCGAGCGCTGTTTGGTCGATATCGGCCAGCACCACGCATGCGCCTTCGCGCAGGAGCCGCGCAGCGGTGGCCTTGCCGATGCCGCCGGCACCGCCGGTTACCAGAGCGATCTTGCCGGCCAGCGACTTGGGCTTGGGCATGCGCTGCAGCTTGGCTTCTTCGAGCAGCCAATATTCGATGTCGAAGGCTTCCTGCTCGGGCAGGCCTTGATATTCGGAAACGGTGGAGGAGCCGCGCATCACGTTGATGGCGTTGACATAGAACTCGCCCGAAATGCGGGCGGTGGCCTTGTCCTTGGCGAAGGTGATCATGCCGACGCCGGGGATCAGGTAGACCACCGCATTGGGGTCGCGCATGGCGGGGGAGTCGGGGTGCTTGGAGCGCTCGTAGTAGGCAGCGTAATCAGCGCGGTAGGCGGCGATCTGCCCATCGAGGCCCGCAATCACGGCTTCTACGTCCGGGTTGGCTGGATCGAAGTCGATCACCAATGGGCGGATCTTGGTGCGCAAGAAATGGTCGGGGCAGGAGGTGCCGAGCGCCGCCAGCGGGCGCAGATTGGCACTGTTGACGAATTCCAGCACGGCGGCGGAATCGTCGAAATGGCCAAGCTTGTGGCTGTCTTCGGAGATGAAGCCGCGGATCTTGGGCATCAGCCGCGCGGCAATGGCACGGCGCTGATCGGCTGGAAGCGACTGAACGGCTTCGCCACCAAAGATGGTCTTGCCCGATGTCTGCGTTTCAAACCACTCGATGGCCTGGTTGATCACAGCAAGCGTAGTCTCGTAGCACGCCTTGGGCGTGTCGCCCCAGGTGAAGAGGCCGTGTGATTCAAGGATCAGACCCTTGGCATTGGGATTTTCTTCGCAGAACTTGCCCAGCCACAGGCCAAGCTCGAAGCCGGGCTTCTTCCAGGGGAGCCAGCCAATTGTGTCGCCGAAAATCTGCTGAGTGAGCTCTTTTGAGTTCTTGGAGGCGGCAATGGCGATGATTGCATCGGGGTGCATGTGATCCACAAAGGGGTGGTTCACATAGGCATGAAGGGGCGTGTCGATCGAGGCTGCGCGTGGATTGAGGTTGAAGGTGGCGTGCGGCAGGTAGCCGACCATCTCGTCTTCATGCTCGACGCCGCGATATAGCCCCTTCAGCGCCCGCAACTTGTCCATGTAGAGGGTGGAAAAGCCATCGAGCTTGATGGAAGCGCTGTCGCCGCCCGAACCCTTGACCCACAACACTTCCACCAACTCGCCGGTCAGCGGATCCTTTTGCATGATCTTGGAGGACGTGTTGCCGCCGCCGTAATTGGTGACGCGCTTGTCGGAACCCAAGAGATTGGAGCGATAAACCAGGCGCTCCGGCTCGCTCATGGATGCCGCCTTGGCATCATCCCATTTGTTTTCGAGGCGCTTGGGCGCGATGGACATGAGTTCTTCTCCCGGTTCGGCAGCTTATGGTTTTGGCGGGAAATGGGCACGGCCAGGCATTGTGTGTCAATCACTATCAATCACGCATGATCGTCTATGCTCGCAAATGACAGGTTTGTTGCTGATGGTGATTGACTCTGAAGGGAAGCAATGAAAGGAAATGCGTTCAGGGAGTATCAGCATTGCACGAAATGGAACGCCACCGCGTTATTCTGGCTGCTGCGCAGTCTCGGCCCGTGGCAACGGTGGCCGAGTTGTGCGAGGTCACCAATTCGTCCGAGGCAACCATCCGCCGCGACATCGCGGCCCTCCATGTTCAGGGCAAGGTGCGTCGGGTGCGCGGCGGCGCCGAGGCAATCAATCCGCCGGCGCAGGGCGGGCTGATGGGCCGGCCGTTCTCGGTCAATGAATCCATCAACATGGCGCAAAAGCGCGCAATCGCACGCATCGCAGCCGATATGTGCGACGATGGCGAGCCGATCATCATCAACGGGGGCACCACCACCTATCAGATGGTGCATCACCTTACGGCCAAGCGCCTCAGCGTCTTCACCAATAGCTTCGCGATCGCCGAATTCCTGATCCACAATTCGCGTAATTCGGTCACTATTCCGGGCGGCACGGTTTACCGCGAGCAAAACGTCATCCTTTCGCCATTCGGTGGCGTCGTGGCATCGCATTTTTTCGCCAAGCGCATGTTCATCGGCTGCCAGGGCATCGGCGCTCATGGGCTGATGGAAGCCGATCCAATGGTTGTTCAATCCGAACTGGCGCTGATCGGGCAGGCGGACGAGTTGATCGTGCTTGCCGATTCCTCAAAATTTTCGGCCCGCTCGAGCCTTATCCTGTGCGGGCTGGACAGAATTGCCGCTGTTGTGACCGATAGCGGCATCCGCGATGAAGACCGACACGTGCTGGAAACAGCAGGCGTTCGGCTTCTTGTGGCAGACGCGGGTTTTCAGGCGGAAAAGCAAGCAACCGTCGCCTGAAAACCATACGTGCATGAGCAAAGACCTTAGGGAGGAAACTGAATGAATCTTTTGAAACTGCTCGCCACCACGGCGACCATTGCCGTCATGATCGCGGCGCCCGCAGTGGCCCAGGACCAGACCCGCATCGCGCTGGTCGTCAAGTCGCTCGGCAACGGCTTCTTTGACGCCGCCAACAAGGGCGCCCAAGAAGCGGCTGAAGAACTTGGCGTCGAGGTCATCTATACCGGACCGACTGCCGCGACCGCTGAAGCGCAGATCGAAGTCGTCAACTCGCTGATCGCCCAGCAGGTCGATGCCATCGCCATCTCCGCCAACGATCCGGACGCGCTCGTTCCCGTGCTGCAGCGCGCGCAGCAGCGTGGCATCAAGGTGATCTCCTGGGATTCGGGTGTTGCGCCCGAAGGCCGCCAGATCCACCTCAATCCCTCGGACGTGAACCTGATCGGCGAAACCATCATCAAGCTGGCTGCTGACTACCTGCCCGAAGGTGGTGATGTGGCGATCCTGTCGGCCGCTTCCACCGCGACCAACCAGAATGCCTGGATCGAAGCGGCCAAGGCTGCGATCCCCGAGAAGTTCCCCAACATCAACCTCGTTGC
>CAKTFF010000136.1 GCA_934553185.1 uncultured Devosia sp. | reverse complement strand
GGATGCCACCGTTCTTGAAGTAGTCGAGCTCGTTGGCCGTATCGATCCGGCAGAGGGTATCGACATGGCTCACCGAACCATCGGCACGGGTGATCTTGACCGACACCGTGGCGCGTGGCGCGATAGCGGTGACGCCTTCGATGTCCACCGTTTCGGTGCCATCGAGGCCCAGGGTCTGCCAGGACTCGCCGTCCTTGAACTGCAGCGGAATGACGCCCATGCCAACAAGGTTGGAGCGGTGGATACGCTCGAAGGATTGGGCAATCACCGCCCGAACACCCAGGAGATTGGTGCCCTTGGCCGCCCAGTCGCGCGAGGAGCCCGTGCCATATTCCTTGCCGGCAAAAATCACCAGCGGCGTGCCGGCTTCCTGGAAGGCCATGGCCGCATCATAGATCGGCATCTGCTCGCCGTTTAGACCCCGGGTGAAGCCGCCCTCGACGCCCGGCAACATCTGGTTCTTGATGCGGATATTGGCAAAGGTGCCGCGCATCATCACTTCGTGGTTGCCGCGGCGCGCGCCATAGGAGTTGAAATCACGCGGCGCGACCTGGCGGTCGATGAGGTACTGCCCGGCAGGCGTCGTGGTCTTGAACGAGCCGGCCGGCGAGATGTGGTCGGTGGTGATCGAATCAAGGAACAGCGCCAGAACCTTGGCACCGGCGATGTTGGTCACCGGCTTGGGGTCCATGGACATGCCCTCGAAATAGGGCGGGTTCTGCACATAGGTGGAATGGGAATTCCAGCCATAGGTCTCGCCACCCTCGATCTGGATGCCCTGCCAGTTCTCGTCGCCCTTGAAGACGTCCGAATAGCGGCCCTGAAACATCTCACGGGTAACGTGCTGGCGCACGATCTCGGCGACCTCGTGGTTGGAGGGCCAGATATCCTTGAGATAAACCGGCTGCCCATCCTTGCCGGTGCCCAGGGGGTCCTTGGTGATGTCCACGGTCATCGAACCGGCCAGCGCATAGGCCACCACGAGGGGCGGGGATGCCAGGAAGTTGGCTTTGACGTCGGGGTTGATGCGGCCTTCGAAATTGCGGTTGCCCGACAGAACCGAGCAGGCCACGAGATCGCCGGCCTGAACCGCCTTGGAGATTTCAACGGGCAGGGGACCGGAATTGCCGATGCAGGTGGTGCAGCCATAGCCCACGAGGTTGAAGCCGATGGCATCGAGATCTTCGGAGAGGCCGGCGCTGTCGAGATAGTCGGTCACCACCTGCGAGCCGGGGGCCAACGAGGTTTTTACCCATGGCTTGCGATCAAGCCCAAGGGCGCGTGCCTTGCGGGCGAGGAGCCCGGCAGCCACCAGCACGGAAGGGTTGGAGGTATTGGTGCAGGAGGTGATGGCGGCCACAACGATGGCGCCGTGCTCGAGCGTATAATCGGCGCCCTCCACCGGAACGCTCGCCGCTTCGCTCTTGCCGAATTCGGTGGGCAGCACTTCGGCGAACTTGGTTGTGGCATTGTCGAGCGCAATGCGATCCTGCGGGCGCTTGGGCCCCGAGATTGAGGGCACGACCGTGGTGAGGTCGAGCTCAAGCGTCGAGGTGAAAACCGGATCGGGCGAGTTGGTGTCGCGGAACATGCCCTGCGCCTTGCTATAGGCTTCCACCAGCGCCACGCGCTCGGGATCGCGGCCCGAAGTGGTGAGGTATTTGAGCGTATCGCTGTCTACGGGGAAATAGCCGCAGGTGGCGCCATATTCGGGGGCCATGTTGGCAATGGTTGCCTGGTCTTCGAGCGACAGGTCGTCGAGGCCGGGGCCATAGAACTCGACGAACTTGCCGACCACGCCCTTCTTGCGCAGCATTTCGGTGACGGTCAGCACGAGGTCTGTGGCGGTGATGCCTTCGTTAATGCGGCCGGTCAGCTTGAAGCCGACCACTTCGGGGATCAGCATGGTGATGGGCTGGCCCAGCATGGCCGCCTCGGCCTCGATGCCGCCAACGCCCCAGCCCAAAACGGCCATGCCGTTGACCATGGTGGTGTGGGAATCGGTGCCCACCAGCGTGTCGGGATAGGCGACCGTTTCGCCGTCCTCGTCCTTGGTCCAGACGGTCTGGGCCAGGTATTCGAGGTTGACCTGGTGGCAGATGCCGGTGCCGGGGGGCACGACGCGGAAATTGTCGAAGGCCGACTGGCCCCAGCGCAGGAACTCGTAGCGCTCGCCATTGCGCTCATATTCAAGCTCGACATTTTCAGCGAAGGCGAGCGGCGAGCCGAAATTGTCCACCATCACCGAGTGATCGATCACGAGATCCACGGGCACCAGCGGATTGATCTTTTGCGGATCGGCGCCGAGCTTTGCCGTGGCGTCGCGCATGGCGGCCAGGTCCACCACGGCCGGAACGCCGGTGAAATCCTGCATCAGCACGCGGGCGGGGCGATAGGAAATCTCGTGGTCGGACTGGCGCGTCTTGAGCCAGGTGGCGACAGCCTCGATATCGGCCCTGGTGACGGTGCGGTTGTCTTCAAAGCGCAGCAGGTTTTCCAGCACCACTTTCATGGAATGGGGCAGGGTGGACACGCCGGCAAGGCCGTTCTTTTCGGCTTCGGCGATCGAATAATAGGTGTAGCTCTTGCCGTTGACCTCGAGGGTCGATCGGGAATTAAAGCTGTTTACCGAGGTCATGGTGTTCCGCCCTTGTTCTGCTGCTTGCGGCAGGCGCGCCGGTCCGGGCCTTTATGCCCCGCCGCTCAACAGCGCTGCCTTTGCTGGAATGACTCCAAACTACACGGGGTTATAGAGAGTTGCGAACGGGCTTGCCAGTGCCCGTCGGGCTCCAATACGAGATGGGGTCATGATCGCACGGCAAGTGTATTCCCCGCTTCAACTGCGCGCCGACCGGCTTGCCTGCGGGCGGGGCGGGGTGGTGCTGACCGGGCAATTGAGCTTTGCGGTGGGGCCTGGGCAATGCCTCCTCCTCCAGGGGCCGAACGGCACGGGCAAGACCACGCTGCTGCTGACCTTGGCTGGCGTCGTTTTGCCATTGGAGGGAAGCTTCGCGCTCCATGGCGCCGATCCCGAGGCGGGACCTCTCTTTCATTATTGTGGCCACCGCAACGCCCTCAAGCCGCGGCTGAGCGTGGGGGAAAACCTTCTTTTCTGGCGCGCGGTGAACGGTGCGACCGGCATGGCGGTTAAAGCCGCGCTCCATGAGGTCGGGCTTGGGAATTTAAGCGATCTCGATGCCGGTTTCCTGTCGGCGGGGCAGGGGCGCCGTCTGGCGCTGGCCCGGCTGCTGGTGACCCACCGCCCGCTCTGGCTCCTTGATGAACCCACCGCAGCGCTCGATAGCGAAGGGCATGAGCTGGTCACTCGGCTGCTTGACCGGCATCTCGATATGGGCGGCTTTGCCATTGCTGCAACGCATGACCCCATTACCCTCTCCAATCCGGCTCGCTTGGAAACGCTGTTGCTCGGGGCGCGCTCATGACCGCCTTTGGGGCAATGCTCGGGCGGGAATGGCGGCTGGCCCTGCGCGGTGGCGGCGACGTGCTGACGCTGGTGCTGTTTTTCGTGATCGTGGGCGCCATCGTGCCCTTCGCCGTCGGGCCCGACCAGGCGCTGCTGGCGCGGATTGCGCCGGGCGTCATCTGGATCGCGGCATTTCTTGCAATGCTGCTCGGGCTCGACCGGCTGTTCAAACCCGATCACGAGGATGGCTCGCTGATCCTTCTTCGCCAGGCCGAGTTGCCGTTCCCCCTGGTTGTTGCCGCAAAGTTGATCATCCATTGGGCCGTCTCGGCGCTGCCGCTGATCGTGGCATCGCCGCTTGTGGCCGTGCTCCTTGCCATGGACGGAGCAACCCTCCTGCGGGTGCTGTTGTCCTTGTTGCTGGGCACGCCGGCGCTGGCGGCCTTTGGCGCCATCGGCGCGGCGGTGACCGTGGCGATCCGGCGCGGCGGGCTGATCGCCCCGATCCTGATCGCGCCCTTGTCGATCCCGGTGCTGATCTTTGGTGCGGGCGCGGTCAGCCCGGGCCAGGGGAGCGCTGCCCTGTTGTTTCTTGCGGCATTGAGCCTCATATCGGTGGCGCTGGCGCCCCTTGCCGCGGCTCTTGCGATAAATTCGGGCGAGGACTAGGGCTGATCGCCATGAGCACAGACACCGCACCCAAGCTGAGCTGGTGGAGCCGGATCGCCCATCCGGGGCAGTTCGTTCTTTGGACCACCCCGCTTCTTTGGCCGCTGACCATTCTCACCGCGATCCTGCTTGCTACAGGACTGTGGTTCAGCTTCTTCAACTCGCCGCAGGACTACCAGATGGGCAACACGGTGCGCATCATGTATGTCCACGTCCCCAATGCCTGGCTGTCCCAGTTCGTTTACGGGGCGATGGCTGTTTCGGCGCTCGGCACGCTGGTGTGGCGCCACCCGCTGGCCGATGTGTCGATGAAGGCCGCGGCGCCCCTGGGTGCGCTGTTCACCGCCCTGGCGCTGTTTACCGGATCGCTTTGGGGGCGGCCCACCTGGGGCACGTTCTGGGAATGGGACGGCCGCATGACCTCGACCCTGGTGCTCCTTTTCATCTACCTCGGCATCATTGCCCTGTGGCGCGCCTTTGATGATCAGTTGCGTGCGGCGCGGGTCATTGCGGTGTTTACCCTTGTTGGCGCGATCAACATTCCCATCATCAAGTTCTCCGTGGATTGGTGGTCAACGCTGCATCAGCCCGCCAGCGTGTTGCGCGCTGATGGGCCGCGCATGCCCGGCTCCATCCTCACCCCGCTGCTCGTGATGTTTGCAGCGTTTACTTTGCTGTTCGTTACGCTGCAGCTCAAGGCCATGCATACCGAGATCAAGCGGCGCCGCGTGTCGACGCTGCAGCGGCGGCTGGCGCAGGGTGCCTCGGCATGATCGATCTTGGACCCCATGCCGTGTTCATCGTCTGGGCCTATATCGGCGTCGGCCTGGGCGTCCTTGCCCTTGTCGGCTGGACCCTGTGGGACGCGCGCAGAACAACGCACAAGCTGTCCATGCTTGAAAAGCGGCGCAGCCAGCCATGATGCGCTATGCCCTGTTCACCCTGCCGCTTGTCGCCCTTATCGCGCTCGTCGCTGTATTCGCCACCAGCATGGACCGCGATCCGGGCCTTGTGCGCTCGGTGCTGATCGACAAGCCGGCCCCCAGCTTTGTTATGCCCGCCGTGCCCGAGTTGGGCGTGCCGGGCTTCGGCACGGCCGAGCTTACCGGCGCGGTCACGGTGGTCAATGTGTTTGCATCCTGGTGCATTCCCTGCCGCGACGAACATCCGCTGCTCGTGGCGCTCAAGGACGTGTCCGGCGTGCGGCTGTTCGGCATCAACCAGGCCGATGCTCCAGAGAATGCCCGTGCCTTCCTTCAAGAGCTGGGCAACCCCTATGACGCCGTGGGCGCCGACCGCGACCGGCGCATCTCCATCGATTGGGGCGTCTATGGCGTGCCGGAAACCTTTGTCGTCGATGCCCAGGGGATCATCACCTTCAAGCATGTCGGGCCGCTGACGCCTGACTCGGTGCAGGGGGAACTGCTGCCAGCGATCGAAGCGGCGCGGGGGTGAGTATCGCCGCCAGTGCTACGAGGCTGGCTTGGCCTGAGCTATGCTGTTATTCTTTTCGGACAGGAGAACAGCATGGTAGAACTCACCATCAAGGTTCCGGACCAGGTCAAGGCGTGGCTGGATGCCAAAGTCGAAGGCGGCCCCTTTGAGTCCATCGACCACGCCATGCGCTTCCTTCTTCGGCAACAACGGGAGTTGGAAGATCCTGAATACGTTTATTCCGATGAAGACCTCGACGACATGATCGCCGAAGCCAAGGCCAGCGGTTCCGTAACCCTGCCTTCAGTCGAGGACGTTATGCAAGAAGCCATCCGCTCGGTCGAACAGCGTAACCAGCGTTGAGAACGGTTCGCGTTTCGCCGGAAGCGCGAGCCGACATTATTGCCCTGACGGGATATGGCATTGAGCGTTTTGGCGAGCAAACTGCACGCCTCTACCTCGTCGGCCTCTATGACCTTATCGCCGGACTGGATGCGTATCCGGAGCTTGGCGTGTCGATTGGAGTGTCACGCCACAGAAACGTACGTCGCCGATCATTCCGGCGGCACGTTATTTTCTACGAACCCGGGCCAGAGGACATCCTTGTCATCCGGATTGTGCCCATGGCCCGACTGCGCAATCCCGACCAGCTTCCAGATTAAAAGTCGCTGGTCAGCCCCTTGATCTCCCAGTCGCCATAGCGGACCGGCTCGAGCCCGCCGCGGCCGCCCTGTTCCTTGGGCGCAAAGGCCCCCTTGGCA
>CAKTFF010000135.1 GCA_934553185.1 uncultured Devosia sp. | reverse complement strand
ACCCTGCTCCTCCAGGCTGCCGAGCGCTTCAACCTCTCGGCCCGCGCCTATCATCGCGTGCTCAAGGTTGCGCGCACGCTGGCAGACCTCGCCGGTGTCGATCGGGTGGGCCGCCCTCATGTCGCCGAGGCGCTGAGCTATCGCCTCAACCTCGGCGCTGCCTGAACACACAAAAACACTGTGGATAAGTGTTTCACGTGAATCCACATTTCAAAAAGCATAGCCAGAGCGGGGCGCCTTACTGACATCCCGTTAACGCTCGCCCGGCTAGAAACGCGGCAGGCAGACGGGAACGGCGCATGCGCAGATCGGGCGAACTCGTCCAATGGAACAACAAGGGCGGCTATGGTTTCGTTCGCGACCAAACCGGCCGTGACTTCTTTGTCCATATCAGCAAGATCCGCGGCGAAGCGCGTCCACGGCTTGGCGACCAGCTGAGCTTTGAAACGGAAGCTGGGCGCAAGGGTCGGCTCTCGGCCGTGGATGTCGTGGTCACCACCCCGCCCGCACCGGTCCCGCAGCCAACGTTGCGCCAGATCACTCAGGCGCAGGGCAATGTCGGGCGCTATAAGCTTGGCCTGCGCATGGCGGCGGCGACGCTGATGGCGTTGCTGATCCTGTGGGCCATCGGCACGGATCGGGCGCCCGTCTGGATAGGACTGCTTTACGCCGCCATGGGCACCGCATCGGCGCTGCTCTACCGCTTCGACAAGCTCTATGCCATCCAGAACAGCTATCGGGTGAGCGAACACAATCTCCATGTGGTGGATTTCTCGTTCGGCATCATTGGCGGACTGGCCGCGCAGCAGCTTTACCGGCACAAAACGGTTAAGCCGCGCTTTGTCGCCACCACCTGGTCCATTGCCCTGGTGCATACATTGGGGCTGGCTGTGCTGGCCTTCGGCTGGCTCGACGGCGTGCTGCCCTTCTGATGGACGTGGAACACGGCCGCTAGTGCTGCCAGCGCGGATCCTCGTGCCAGCTGTCGCGCCATTCTTTTTCCAGCACGGCGCGGCGCTTGCCATAGCGTTCGGTGGTCACCACCAGCGAGCCGATGCGGTCGGTGCGAAAATGGCGGAAGGCGCGGCGCAGACAGCACCAGGCGGCAATGGTCTGCTTGCCATCATAATAGGCCAGTTGCACCGGCCAGATCGTGCGTTCGGACGGCGTGCCTGCCTCGTCCTGGTAGGAGATGGCGATGGCCTTCTCCGTTCGCATGGCAAGACGCACATCGCCCAGCATGGGCACCGGCTTCTTGTCTTGCCGCCACACCGCAACAGGCCACAGGCCCGTATCGTTGATGCGGTCGCGCAGGTCCTCGGGCGAGGCGGTGGCGATCTTGGCCAGGGCATTCTTGGCCGCATGGCCCAGCCCGTCATCGGGCTGAGCCCCGACCCAGCGCGCGCCCAGCACCAGCGCTTCGAGCTCTTCGGGCGTGAACATCAAGGGCGGCAGGAAAAAGCCGGGCTTAAGCATATAGCCAACGCCTGCCTCCCCATCGATAGGCGCGCCGAGCCCAATTAGCGTCTGCACATCCCGATACAGCGTGCGCACCGATACGCCCTGCTCCTGCGCCAACGAGGCAGCGGTCACCGGGCGGCGATGGCGGCGCAGCGCATCCATCACGGCAAACAGGCGCTCGGTCTTGTCCATGCTCCGGCTCCCCTCCCCGAGCTTACCTGCCAGATTCCGCAGCTAGGGCCAACACCCAGCTTCAGACCGGATCTGACGGGCTGATCTCGAATTCACACCAATGGCTGTAGGGCCGTTCGGGCGTGTGGATTACATTGGGAAAATGGGGGTGATGCACGGCATTGGCAAAGCTCTGGTCTTCGAGGCAGAGGCCGGCATGCTTGTGGTAGCTCTTGCCGCCGAGCCCCGGCACCGGAACGTCGGTCATCACCCCGTTATAGAATTGCAGGCCGGGCCGGTCGCTCCAAAGCTTGAGCGCAAGGTCCTTGTCCGGCGACAAGACGGTGGCGATGGGGTCGGCCAGAACCCGACCGGTATCGAGCACGAGACCAATATCGTAGTCCACCGGCATGCCCGCCGTATCGCGCATGGTGCGCGGGGTGCGCAGATCATAGATCGTGCCGCGGGAGGGCAGGATGGCGCCGGTCGCCGCCAGGTCATGCCCGAGTTCGGTATAGGCACTCGATGGGATCTGCACCGTGTGATCGAGCACGGTGTCAGTCGTGCCGAGGTTGAAATACTGGTGCTGCACGAGGCTAATCGGCGTCGCGCGGTCTGTGGTGGCCGCAAGCTCGAGCCGCAGGCGATTGCCCTGGAGCGTGTAGGTGGCCGAGAACTGGACATTGCCCGGATAGCCCATGGCGCCATCAGGCGAAAAATGGGTGAAGCGCACGGCATTTCGCGCTTCGTCTGCCTCGCCGTCCCAAATCTGGTGGCCCAGGCCTTCCAACCCGCCATGCAGGTGCAAGTCCCCTTCATTGCGCGGCAATTCATAGCTGACGCCATCGAGTTCGAAGCGGGCGCCGCCGATGCGATTGGCGACACGGCCGGCAATGGCGCCGAAATGGGGCGAGTAGTGGATATAGGAGGAAAGATCCTCAAAGCCCAGCACCACCGAACGCTCGCCGCCCTTAACCGGCACACGCCAGTCGCGCACCGCCACGGCAAAGCCGATGATATCGACGGATACGCCGCTGTCGCTTCGCAGCCTGAACTGGTCGACCCTTTTGCCCTCGTGCTCGCCAAAGGTGGAAACTGCTATGCTCACCGACGCCTCCTGTTTGGGCCTAAGCTCTAGCCTGCCGGATGGCTGGTGGGCAACGATGCACTTGACGCCGGGCAGCACGACGCCAAAGGTCGTGCCGTGAAATGAGCGAGGAGCCATCGTGAACGAAGAGGGTGCCAGACGCCGCGCCACGGTGCATGACGTGGCGCGCCAGGCCGGCGTGTCGCTGGCGACGGTTGATCGGGTGCTCAACGGGCGCCCGGGCGTGCGCCCCGCAACCGCCGAAAAGGTCGATGCCGCTATTCGCGAAATCGGCTTCCAGCGTGACCTCGGCGCTTCGCTGCTGGCCCGGGCGCGAGACCTCAAGCTCACCTTCGTGCTGCCTGGCGGCACCAATGAATTCATGGGCAATCTCGCCGACGCGATCAGCCGCCGCGCCGATGGAGCGCTGCTTAATCGCGTTCATATCGAGACGCGTCGCGTTCCTCCGCTCGATGCCCAGGCTTTGGCGCAGGCGCTGGACGCACTTGATCCCCGCTCCTGCGACTGCGCCATCGTGGTGGGGAGCGAGGCGGCGTCGGTCACTGCCGCTGTCAACAATGCCGTGCGCCGCGGCATCGTGGTGATGACGCTGGTCTCGGACCTGCCCGCCACGCAGCGCCGGCACTTCATCGGCATCGACAATCACGCCGCCGGCCGCACCGCTGCGTCGCTGATGGGACGCTTTCTGCCAGGCGGCGGCAAGGTGGCGGTGATCGCCGGTTCGCTCCACCTGCGCGATCATTCCGACCGGCTAGCGGGCTTTCGCGCCGTTCTCGATGGGCAGTTCCCCGGCGTTAAGATCATCGGCCCGGCGGAAGGGCATGACGAACGCAGCGAAACCGGCGCGCTGGTCGAACAATTGCTGGCGCGCCATTCTGACCTCAAGGGCATTTATAATTTGGGTGCCGGTAATGGGGGTCTGGTGACGGCGCTGGACGCCGCCAGCAGGCCGGGAGCGTTGCGGGTGATCTGCCACGAACTGACCGAGCCGACACGGCGTGGCCTCCAATCTGGCGTCATCGATATCGTTCTTGATCAGAACCCGGATGGCGAAATCCGCGAGGCCATTGCCGTGGCGCGCACCTTGGCTTTGGGCAACAGTGGCATTGTCACCGGCGATCCCATCGAAATCGGGATTTTCCTGCGCGACAATCTGCGTTAGAAGTGGGTTTAATCATCAAACCGGCGCGGCCCGCAACAGGGCCTTGGAGGACGTTCAGATGCCCTTGTTTCCCGCCCATGAGGTACGTGCCTCATGACCTATCTCGGCATTGATATCGGCACATCTGGCGTCAAGGCACTGCTGATCGACAGGGACGGCAAGGCCCTGGGCGACGCCTCTGCTGCAGCTGTGGAGCCGGTTCGGCCCCATCCCGGCTGGAGCGAACAGAACCCCGCCGACTGGTGGACGGCGACACTCGGCGCCGTGGACAAGCTCAAGGCCTCGCACCCGGCCGAACTGGCCGCTGTGCGCGGCATTGGCCTGTCGGGCCATATGCATGGCGCGACCTTGCTGGGTAAGGGTGACGAGGTCTTGCGCCCGGCCATTCTCTGGAACGATGGCCGTTCGTCCGCCGAATGCGGTGAGATGGAAGCGGCGCTCCCCACCTTGCGCGATATTGCGGGCAACATCGCCATGCCTGGCTTCACCGCGCCCAAGATCGCCTGGGTCCGCAAGCATGAGCCCGCCATTTTCGAACAGATCGAAAAGGTGCTGCTGCCCAAGGCCTATGTGCGGTTGCTGCTGACTGGGGAGTACGTTGAAGACATGAGCGATGCCGCCGGGACGCTTTGGCTCGATGTTAAAAAGCGCGACTGGTCCGAGGAACTGCTGGCCGTCACGGGCCTTGATCGCTCGCACATGCCGCGCCTTGTTGAAGGGTCGGCCGTGTCGGCTGAACTCAAGAGCGAACTCGCGCAGCGCTGGGGCATGACGGGCAAGGTCGTGGTCGCCGGTGGCGCCGGCGACAATGCCGCCTCCGCTTGCGGCATCGGCGCCATTCGCCCCGGCGAAGGCTTTGTGTCGCTGGGCACGTCGGGCGTTCTGTTTGTGTCGAACGACCGGTTCAGCCCCAATACGGAAGGCGCCGTTCATGCCTTCTGCCACGCCATTCCCGACACCTGGCACCAGATGGGCGTGATCCTGTCGGCTACCGATTCGCTGAACTGGCTGTCCCGCATCACCGGCAAGCAGCAGGCGCAGCTGTCGGCCGAAGCCGAGGCGGGGTTCTCCGGACCGGGCGAAACCATTTTCCTGCCCTATCTGTCGGGCGAGCGGACGCCGCACAACAATGCCGGCGCGCGCGGCTCCTTTGTGGGCCTGTCGCAATCCACCGGCGTGGGCCAATTGGCCCAGGCCGTCATGGAAGGCGTTGCCTTTGCCATGCGCGATTGCCAGCGCGTGCTCCAGGATGCCGGCACAAGCATCGATCGTCTGGTGGCGGTGGGTGGTGGCTCGAAATCCGCGCTCTGGCTGCGCATGCTGGCCACCAATCTCGACACTGAAATCGCCCTGCCCGAGGACGGTGATTTCGGCGGCGCGCTGGGCGCGGCCCGGCTTGGTCTCTGCGCTGCCGAAGGCGCAGACCCCGCTTCGGTGATGACCATGCCGCCGATCAAGGCCACCATTGCGCCGGACCGTTCTTTGTCCGCCGCCTACAAGGACCAATATGCGCGCTTTCGCGCCCTTTACCCCGCCATCGAGGAGGCACGTTCGTGACTGATTTTTTCAAAGACATCTCGCCGGTCAAGTTTGAAGGCCCGGCCAGCACCAATCCGCTCGCCTACCTTCATTACAACAAGGACGAGATGGTCGCCGGCAAGAGCATGGAAGACCATATCCGCCCGGCCATCGCCTACTGGCATACCTTTGCTTATGAGGGCGGCGACCCGTTTGGCGGCCGTACCTATGAGCGGCCCTGGTTCGACAAGGGCATGGACGGCGCCAAGATGAAGGCCGACGTGGCCTTTGAAATGTTCGAACTGCTGGATGCGCCCTTTTTCTGCTTCCACGACGCCGATATCGCCCCCGAGGGCGAAACACTGGCTGAATCGAACCGCAATGTGCGCGCCATCGGCGAGATCTTTGCACGCAAGATGGAAGGGAGCCGCACCAAGCTTCTCTGGGGCACGGCGAACCTGTTTAGCAACCGCCGCTACATGGCCGGCGCTGCTACCAATCCGGATCCGGAAATCTTCGCCTATGCCGCTGCGCAGGTGAAAAACGTGCTGGAGCTCACCCACGAACTGGGCGGCGCCAATTATGTGCTGTGGGGCGGTCGCGAGGGCTATGAAACCCTGCTCAACACCCGCATCGGCCAGGAGCAGGACCAGATGGCCCGCTTCCTCTCGCTTGTGATCGAGCATGCCGACAAGATCGGCTTTACCGGCCAGATCCTGATCGAGCCCAAGCCGCAGGAGCCGAGCAAGCACCAGTATGACTTCGACGTGGCGACCGTTTACGGCTTCCTCAAGAAGTATGGCCTTGAAACCCGGGTCAAGTGCAACATCGAGGTCGGCCACGCCTTCCTCGCCAACCACTCCTTCGAGCATGAACTGGCGCTCGCCTCCTC
>CAKTFF010000134.1 GCA_934553185.1 uncultured Devosia sp. | reverse complement strand
ATGAACACCATTCGCTATGACTTTCGGTCCGACACCGTGACACGCCCAAGTGCGGGCATGCGCGCCGCCATGGCAGAGGCCGAGGTTGGCGACGACGTGTTTGGGGACGACCTGACGGTGAACCGCCTTGAGCAGCGCATGGCGGCGATGCTGGGCAAGGAGGCAGCCATCTTTGTTTCATCGGGCACGCAGTCGAACCTGCTTGCGCTGATGAGCCATTGCGGCCGAGGCGACGAGTTCATCGCCGGCCAGAATGCCCATTGCTACAAATACGAAGCAGGCGGCGCCGCTGTTCTGGGCTCGATTCAGCCGCAACCTATCGCTCACCAAGCGGATGGAACCATGGCCCTCGATGATATCGAGGGTGCCATCAAGGCAGGCGACAACCATTTCGCCACGACCCGCGTGATCGCGCTGGAAAACACCATTGGCGGCAAGGTTCTGCCTGGGGGCTATATGGACGAGGTCGCGGGACTAGCCCGGCGTCATGGCCTTGGCCTTCATCTTGATGGGGCACGGGCCTTTAATGCGGTGAGCGCTCTGGGCACCGACATCAAGAGCTTTGCCCTGCCGTTCGACACGGTCTCGATCTGCCTTTCGAAAGGCTTGGGCGCGCCGGTCGGCTCGGTGCTGATCGGCCGCCAGGATTTGATCGACACGGCGCGGCGTTATCGGAAGATGTTGGGCGGCGGCCTCCGCCAATCCGGCATTCTCGCCGCGGCCGGTCTTTATGCGCTGGACCACAACATCGCCCGGCTGGCCGACGATCACCGCCGCGCCCGCCGCTTGGCCGAAGGGCTCGCGGCTTTTCCCCAGCTTCGGCTCAGCATGCCCGACACCAACATCATCTTCGTAGACATGGATGCTGAGCTGGGCGAACGCCTGACGCCATTTCTCCAGGAGCGTGGCGTCGGCATCACCGGACGTTACGGCCAGCAGCGCTGGGTCACCCACCTTGATGTGGATGATGATGCCGTGGACGGCGCTCTAGCGGAAGTAGGAGCGTTTTTCCGAACCTAAGCGGCGACAAGCTCACGGATCGCTTGAGCTCGCCATAGGGTCCGGGGCACTTGAGTGCGCTCTCGGATCGGACCCGAGAGCGTCTCCGTGTCGAGATGTCTAAGCGGCGAAATAGCTCTGCAGCGAATGCACCTGCAGGCTTCCTTTCTGCAGCGCCACGATGCCTTCCACCGCCGCGAGGGCGCCATCGATCGTGGTGTAATAGGGGATCTTGGCCAGAAGCGCAGTGCGGCGAATGTCGCGGCTGTCGCTGATCGCCTTCAAGCCGTCGGTGGTGTTGATCACCAACTGGACGCCGCCATTCTTCATCGAGTCAACGATATGCGGGCGGCCTTCGAGCACCTTGTTGATCTTGGTGGCGGCGATACCGTTCTCGACCAGATATTTCTGGGTGCCGCCGGAAGCGAGAATGGTGAAGCCACCCTCAACCAGATGACGCGCCATGTCGACGATATACTGCTTGTCCTCGTCGCGCACGGAGATGAACGCCTTGCCAGCGGTGGGCACTTTCTGGCCGGCACCCATCTGCGACTTGGCGAAGGCCATGGCAAAATCGACGTCGAGGCCAATAACTTCGCCGGTCGACTTCATTTCCGGCCCGAGCACGGTATCGACGCCTGGGAAGCGGTTGAACGGGAACACGGCTTCCTTGACGGCGATGTGCTTGAACGGCTTCTCGACAAGATTGAAGCTTGCCAGCGACTCGCCGGCCATGATGCGCGACGCGATCTTGGCGATGGGCTGTCCGATCACCTTGGCCACAAAAGGGACCGTGCGCGAGGCACGTGGATTGACTTCGAGCAGGTAGATGACCCCGTCCTTGAGGGCATATTGAACGTTCATCAGTCCACCGACCTTGAGCGCGAAGGCTAGCTCGGCCGTCTGCCGCTTAAGTTCAGCGAGAATGTCAGGCGACAGGTTGCGCGGCGGCAGCGAGCAGGCGGAGTCTCCCGAATGGATGCCCGCCTCTTCGATATGCTCCATGATGCCGGCGACGAATACGTCCTTGCCGTCACACAAGGCATCGACGTCGATTTCCGTGGCGCCAGAAAGATAGGCATCAAACAGCAGCGGGTTGTCGCTGAGCACCGAATTGATCTGGCCAGTTCGGTCATTGGGATAGCGCTGGAGAATGTCGGGGGGCACGAGGCCGGTCAGCGTGTCCTGCACATAGCGTTCGAACTCGTTGGCCGAATGAACGATGGCCATGGCGCGGCCACCGAGCACATAGGAGGGGCGGATAACCAAAGGATAGCCTAGCCGCTCGGCAACAAGCCGTGCCTGTTCAAGGCTATAGGCGATGCCGTTCTTGGGTTGAGTCAGCTCGAGCTTGTTGAGCAGCTTGCTGAACAGGTCACGGTCTTCCGCCAGGTCGATAGCGTCAGGCTGGGTGCCCAGGATTGGCACGCCGGCCTTGAGCACCGCTTCCGCGAGGTTCAGCGGGGTCTGCCCGCCAAACTGCACGATGACGCCATGGAGGGTGCCGTTCTGCTTTTCGGTCAGCAGGATTTCGATCACGTCTTCCTCGGTCAGCGGCTCGAAATAAAGCCGGTCCGAGGTGTCGTAGTCGGTGGACACGGTTTCGGGGTTGCAGTTGACCATGATGGTCTCGTAGCCGGCGTCAGCAAGGGCAAAGGCCGCATGGCAGCAGCAGTAATCGAACTCAATGCCCTGGCCGATGCGGTTGGGTCCGCCCCCCAGGATCACCACCTTCTTGCGATCGGATGGACGCGCCTCGTCATTGACCTGCCCATTGAAGGGCGCTTCATAGGTCGAATACATGTAGGCGGTTGGCGAAGCGAACTCGGCGGCCGAGGTGTCGATGCGCTTGTAGGCGGGCCGCACGGATAAAGAGTGGCGCAGCTTGCGCACGTCCGCTGGCTTACGGTTCGCCAATTGGGCAAGGCGCGCGTCCGAAAAGCCCATGGACTTGAGCGCGCGCAGGTTCTGCGCGTCCTCGGGCAGGCCGAACTGCTTGATCTTGTTTTCCGTGTCGACGATGCCCTGCATTTGTTCAAGGAACCACGGGTCGATCTTGCAGGCTTCGTGGATGTCCTCAAGGCTCATCCCCAGCCGCATGGCTTCGGCAACATGGAGCAGCCGGTTGGGCGTGGGCGTGCCCAGGGCTGCCTTGATGGCGTTCTTGTCCTCGCCTTCGCCAAGGCCGGGAATACCGATCTCGTTGAGCCCGGTAAGGCCGGTTTCCAGCGAGCGGAGTGCCTTCTGCAGCGACTCCTGGAAGGTGCGGCCGATGGCCATGGCTTCGCCGACGGACTTCATCGACGTGGTCAGGCGATTGTCGGAGCCGGGGAACTTCTCGAAGGCGAAGCGTGGGATCTTGGTGACGACGTAGTCGATGGTGGGCTCGAACGAGGCCGGGGTCATGCCGCCGGTGATGTCGTTGTCGAGCTCATCGAGCGTATAGCCGACGGCCAGCCGCGCCGCGACCTTGGCGATGGGAAAACCAGTAGCCTTGGAGGCCAGGGCCGACGAGCGCGACACGCGCGGATTCATCTCGATCACCACCATGCGTCCGTCGGCCGGGTTGATGCCGAACTGCACGTTCGAACCGCCCGTTTCAACGCCGATCTCGCGCAGCACCGCCAGCGAGGCGTCGCGC
This sequence comes from uncultured Devosia sp., assembly GCA_934553185.1. Lineage (GTDB taxonomy): Bacteria > Pseudomonadota > Alphaproteobacteria > Rhizobiales > Devosiaceae > Devosia. The sequence continues at coordinate 2,708 of CAKTFF010000134.1, read as the reverse complement.
ATGATCTGGTATTCCTTGTCGGTCAGCGTCAGCGCTGGGGCGACGGTGATGGAATCGCCGGTATGAACGCCCATCGGATCGATGTTTTCGATCGAGCAGATGATGATGCAGTTGTCCTTTTTGTCGCGGACAACCTCCATCTCGTATTCTTTCCAGCCGAGCACGCTTTCTTCGACCAGCACCTCATTGGTGGGCGACGCGTCAACGCCGGATTCGACGATGGCGAGGTACTCTTCACGGTTATAGGCAATGCCGCCGCCCGTGCCGCCGAGCGTGAAGCTCGGGCGGATGATGCAGGGTAGGCCAATCACCTCAAGCGCTTGCAGCGCTTCGATCGTGTTATGCGCCAGCATGGAGCGCGGGGTTTCGAGCCCGATCTTCTTCATGGCGTCGCGGAACAGTTCGCGGTCTTCGGCCTTGTCGATCGCCTCGGCGGTGGCGCCGATCATCTCGACGCCGAACTTTTCGAGAACCCCCATCTTGCGCAGCGACAGGGCGCAGTTGAGTGCCGTCTGCCCGCCCATGGTGGGCAGCAGGGCATCTGGGCGTTCCTTTTCGATGATCTTGGCGACCACTTCGGGCGTGATCGGCTCCATATAGGTCGCGTCCGCCAGGTCCGGGTCGGTCATGATGGTGGCCGGATTGCTGTTCACCAGAATGATCCGGTAGCCCTCTTCCTTGAGCGCCTTGCAAGCCTGGGTGCCGGAATAATCGAATTCGCAGGCCTGTCCGATGATGATCGGACCCGCACCGATGATGAGGATCGACTTGATATCGGTACGTTTTGGCATGGTGCTCGCTCAACTCTGGGACGCAGGTTCAGGCGAGAAGAATCGCCCGGCTGGTGACCACCCGCACCGCAGGCGCGCGGCAACATGGGCGTTGCAGCGCTTGGGCTAGGCTTGGACCGGGTGGTTAGGTGGGCTGTCTAACCGAGAAGAGGGTGGAAGGGAAGGGGTGTCACAGCAACAGCGCTCGTGCCGGTGGAAACTTGGCTGTCGCTCAACAGGCCATCGTACTGTCAGGCGTATCCCCTTGCGTACTTGTCACTTCCCTCGCCACAATCCAATGCGCAGGCCGCCGTGGAGCACGGTGGGCTCCACCAGTTCGAGCCCCAGACCGATCGCTTGCGCAAGGTCCTTGTCGGCGGTGATCACGCCGACCCGCCAGCCCGGTAGCCGGGTGCGGACCACCGTGCCCAGGCTGCGGTAAAGCTGGCGCAGCGGCGCCTTGTTGCCGATGCGGGTGCCATAGGGCGGGTTGACGATGAGGATGCCGGGCGGGCCCGGCGGCGCTTGCAGCGTCTCGACCGATTGCTGCTCGAAGTGGACGTAGCTGCTTACCCCTGAGCGTTCGGCATTTTCGCGCGCCATGCGGATGGCACCGGCATCGCGGTCGGACCCGTAAAAGCGCAGCGTGGAACCAGCGGTCGGCGCTGAACCGCGCATGGCGGTCCAGGCCACGGCATCAAAGCCGGCCAGATGCTCGAAGGCAAAGGTGCGCTCCCGTCCAGGCTTGAGGCCCAGTGCCCATTCGGCTGCCTCGATCACAAATGTGCCCGAGCCGCACATTGGATCGAGCACGCTCTGCGTGCCGTCATAGCCGCATTGACGCAGAAACATTGCGGCCATGGTTTCACGCATCGGTGCCTTGGCGACGCCTTCCTTGAAGCCGCGCTTGTGCAGCGACTCGCCCGTTGTATCGACGCTGATCGTCACCAGATCGTCCTCGATCCGAACCATGATCCGCACTTGAGCATCATCAGCTATCGGTGCGCCGAGTTCTTCCGTGATGGCTTTGCCCACACGCTGGCTGGCAGCCCCGGCATGATAGATGCGGGAGCGCTTGCAGCTGGCTTCCACCTTCACCGTCACGTCTGGGCGCAGTACCGCACCCCAATTGATCTTACGCGCACGCTTGTCGAGTTGAGCCAGGTGCATGGCGCGAAAACTGCCCAGTCGGGCCAGGACGCGTGTTGCACCGCGCAATTCGAGATTTGCCCGCCAGACGTCCGGCCACAGGCCGATGAAGCGCACGCCGCCGTCCACCACCTGGGCATCAAAGCCAGCCTCAAGCGCTTCCGCGCAAAGCGGCGCTTCCAAGCCGGGTGTGGCAACAAGAAAGATTTCGAACGGCTCGGTCATAGGGGAGAGGTAGAGGTTTTCGCCGTGTCGGGGTAGGGTGTTTGATCATCTCCATTCGCGCCGTCGGAGGTCCCGCTCATGTGCCGCAACATTAAGCCGTTGTTCAATTTCGAACCGCCTGCCACGGGCAACGAGATCCATGACGCCGCCTTGCAGTTCGTGCGCAAGATCTCTGGCTACACTGCGCCATCTAGGGCCAACGAGGCTGCCTTTCACGAGGCGGTCGAAGATGTCGAAAAGGCCGTGCGAAAGCTGCTGCATGGGCTCGACACCAATGCCCCGCCCAAGGATCGCGCCGAAGAGGCGGCAAAGGCGCGGGAGCGCTCTAGGCTCCGCTTCGGCTGAACTATTCTTCGGGCTCGGTGCTGAACAGCAGCGGAAAGCCGTGCTGGCGGGCGAACTCGGTAGCCCGCGTCGCTTTCTCCTCGGCAATCTCGCGGGTGAAAACGGCCACCACACAGGCGCCCCTGGTGTGGGCAGTCTGCATGATCATGTTGGCCTGGGCTTCGGGCACCCGGAACTCTGCCTTGAGCAGCCGTACAACGAATTCACGCGGCGTATAGT
>CAKTFF010000133.1 GCA_934553185.1 uncultured Devosia sp. | reverse complement strand
GGGGCTGGACCCGCAAGCAGAAGCGGCTGGCGCTGATCGGCGGTCTCGCTGTTGTGCTGGCATTGGCCACGACGCTCGTCCTGGTCGCGCTGCGCGATCAGATCGTGTTCTTTTATTCCCCATCCGATGTTGTCGCGCGCGAAGTCGCTGCCGGAACCCCGATCCGCCTCGGCGGCCTCGTCAAGGACGGGACCTGGCTACGCGAGGGGCAGAACAACACCTTCACCGTGACCGACAATGCGCGCGACATCGTTGCGCATTACCAAGGCATCCTCCCCGACCTGTTCCGAGAAGGGCAGGGCGTCGTGGCAGAGGGGAGCATCGGCCCTGATGGCTCGTTCACCGCGACCAATGTCCTCGCCAAGCACGACGAAAACTACATTCCCAAGGAAGTAGTGGATGCTCTCAAAGCCAGTGGCGAGTGGCGGCCGGGCGAGGGTGCGCCATGACCATCGAGCTGGGTCACTTCGCCCTTATTCTCGCTTTTGCCATAGCGACCGTGTCGGCAATCGGCGGCTTTGTGTTCTGGCGTTCCGGCGAGCGCGTCGCACCGGTGCTCAGCCAGGGCGCAATCCTCCAGCTCCTTCTCGTAGCGGTCGCTTTTGGCGCCTTGATCCAGGCGTTCGTTTCCTCCGACTTCAGCTTGCTGCTCGCGGTCAACAATTCTCATTCGCTCAAGCCGCTGATCTTCAAGATCTCAGGCGTTTGGGGCAATCATGAGGGCTCACTGGTCCTCTGGATCTTCATCCTTGTGGCCTTTGGCGCCATGGTCGCCGCCTTCGGTCGCCGCTTGCCGGGTGATCTGCTCGCGCTGGTTCTGGCGACGCAGAGCCTGCTGACTGCCGCCTTTTCCGGCTTCACCCTCTTTACCTCCAATCCTTTTGCCCGCCTTGATCCGCCGCCGATCGAGGGCAATGACCTTAATCCTGTGCTTCAGGATATCGGCCTCGCAATCCATCCGCCGCTGCTTTACGCCGGCTATGTGGGCTTTTCGATCTGCTTTTCCTTTGCTGTCGCAGCGCTGGTTTCAGGCCGCATCGACCAGGCCTGGGCACGCTGGGTGCGGCCCTGGACTATGTTGAGCTGGACCTTTCTCACCCTTGGCATCGCCATGGGCTCCTACTGGGCCTATTACGAGCTTGGCTGGGGTGGCTGGTGGTTCTGGGACCCGGTGGAAAATGCCAGCTTCATGCCTTGGCTGGCCGGCACGGCGCTGCTCCATTCCGCTCTGGTGATGGAGAAGCGCAATGCCCTAAAAATATGGACGATCTTTTTGTCCATCATCACCTTTTCGCTGTCGCTGCTGGGCACATTCCTGGTTCGCTCGGGCATTCTGACCTCTGTCCATACCTTTGCCAGCGACCCCACGCGGGGTCTGGTGATCCTGTCTTTGCTGGCCATCGTCATTGGTGGTGCATTCACGCTTTTCGCCCTCCGTGCGTCTGCGTTGCGGCAAGGCGGCTTGTTTGCGCCGGTTAGCCGCGAAGGCGCGCTGATCCTCAACAACCTGTTCCTCGCCACCGCAATTGGCGCGGTTCTGGTTGGCACGCTTTACCCGCTTGTGCTCGACGCCCTGACCGGCACGACCATTTCGGTCGGCGCCCCATTCTTTAACCTCACCTTTGGCGCGCTGATGGCGCCGCTGCTGCTGGTGCTGCCCTTTGGGCCGCTTCTCGCCTGGAAGCGCGCCGATGTGGTCGGCGCAGCGCAACGGCTGATCGGCGCTGCGGCGCTTGCCATCTTCGCCACCATCCTCATTTCAGCGCTGGGCGGCGTATCGATATCCCTGGCCCCGCTTGGTCTGCTGCTGGGCTTCTGGGTCGCTTTTGGCGCCATCGCCGAACTGGTGGATCGCTCCAAGCTCGGCCGCATCCCCCTACGCGAGAGTGGCCGGCGACTGATCGGCCTGCCGCGCTCGGCCTGGTCGACGGCCATTGCCCATTTCGGCGTCGGCGTCACCGTGCTCGGCATCGTGGCGACGACCGCCTGGGAGACCGAGCTCGTCACCACGCTTAATCCAGGTGAAACAGCGCAGCTGTCCGGTTACACCATCGTGTTCGATGATTTCCGGCAGGTCGAGGGACCCAACTACCTCTCCGAGGAGGGCCACTTCACGGTCACCGCACCCGGCGGCGGCACGCGGCCCATGCTGGCCGATCGCCGCACCTATGTGGCCAGCGGCATGCCGACCACTGAAGCGGCCATCGAGACCTATGGCTTTTCCCAGCTCTACCTTCAGCTCGGCGAGCCGCTCGATGGCACCCATGTTATCCGCGTCTGGCACAAGCCATTTATCACCTTGATCTGGCTCGGCGCCTTGCTCATGGCGTTTGCAGGCGTGCTTTCGCTCACTGACCGAAAGCTGCGTGTGGGCGCGCCGCGCCAGGCCGCTCGCCCCATTGCGAGCCCCGCCGAATGACCTGGCTCCGCATCCTCCTTCTGGCATTGTGTTTGACAGTGCCCGTTGTGGCCTTGAGCCCGGACGAAATCTTGCCCGATCCGGTGCTTGAGCAGCGCGCGCGCGATATCTCCACTGGTTTGCGCTGCCTTGTGTGTCAGAACCAGTCTATCGACGACAGCGATGCCGACCTGGCCCGCGACCTGCGCATTCTGGTGCGCGAGCGGCTGGTCGCCGGCGACAGTGACGAAGCCGTCCGGCAGTTCCTGGTGGATCGCTACGGCGAATATGTCCTGCTCAACCCGCGCCTCAACAACCACACGATCCTTCTCTGGATCGCCGGTCCCGCATTGCTGCTGTTCGGACTTGGCGCGCTTTTCGTTCTGGCGCGTCAGCGGCGCAATGTTCCCGCTGGTCTGAGCCCCGAAGAGCAGGCGGCGCTTGACGAGCTGAACTAAGCTCCGGGACGCCTTCCGCGATATTGCCCATCCACCGTGTCACCCCGGCCTTGAGCCGGGGCCCACCTCGAGATGGATGTCTTGCCGCAAGGTCGCCGTGTCCAGCACTCTCCCTACTAAGGCTGGACAATGCATCATCCCAGGATGGACCCCGGCTCAGGGCCGGGGTGACATCGCAATTGTGGAGGCGCTGTGCCTCTAAGCGACACAATCCCGCCTGCAACATTGCCAAGGTTTAATGTTGAGGCAACTTCCATGAAAGGCGCGGCATTCCATATCTAGGCCACGAGCTGTTCAAGGCTTGCCTTAGGAGAATGACGCATATGCGCACGACCGTTATGAAGCGTACCAGCCGCTGGCTCGGGGCCTCTGCCCTGGCGCTGCTGGTCGGTATCGGTGGGGTATCCACCGCCTACGTCTTTACGGGTCAGACTGCCACCGCTCAGGTGCAGAATGCTGCCCAGATTGTGGTGCCCGACGTGGCCCAGCCCCATGCCGGCTTTGCCGACCTGGTCGAGGCTGTGAAGCCCGCCGTCGTGTCCATCCTTGTTGAAGCCGAAGAAAGCGGCGGGCAGATGCAGCGCCGTGGCGGCAACTTCGATTTCGAATTCCCCGATCTGCCCGAAGGTCACCCCTTCCGCGACTTTTTCGATCAGTTCGGTCAGCGCGGCGGCCCCGGTGGCCCCCGTGGCGATCAGGAGCAGGCGCCTCGCCAGTTCATGGCAGCCGGCTCCGGCTTTGTTGTTTCGGCTGACGGCTATGTCGTGACCAACAACCACGTCGTGGAAAACGCCACCAAGGTCACCGTCGTGTTCGACGACGGCACCGAGCAGGTCGCCGAAATCGTCGGCACCGACGAGCGCACCGACCTTGCCGTGCTCAAGATCGAAGGCGAAGATCTTCCCTTCGTCAGCTTTGAAAACGAGTCCAGCCGCGTTGGCGATTGGGTCGTCGCCGTGGGTAATCCCTTCGGCCTCGGTGGTACCGTTACCGTCGGCGTGATCTCCGGTTCGGGCCGCAACATCGGCGGTTCAAACTATGGCGACTTCCTCCAGATCGACGCTGCCGTTAACACAGGTAACTCTGGTGGCCCCGCTTTCAACACCAAGGGCGAAGTGGTCGGCGTCAACACCGCCATCTACTCACCCAATGGCGGCAATGTGGGCATCGCCTTCGCCATCCCGGCAGCCACGGTCAAGGGCATCGTCGATCAGCTGATCAACACTGGTGACGTGACCCGCGGCTATCTCGGCGTCGGCATTCAGGACGTGACGCGTGATATCGCTGACGGCGTTGGCCTTGCCGATGCGAGCGGCGCCATCATCAGCAACATTGCCGAAGATGGTCCTGCCGGTCCCGCTGGCATCCAATCGGGTGACATCGTCACGGCCGTTGATGGCGATCCCATTGATGACGCGCTCGATCTGAGCCGCACGATCGCTGGCAAGGCTCCAGACAGCAGCGTCGAGCTGACCATCTGGCGCGACGGTGCTGAAACCACCGTGTCGGTGACGCTCGGCACGCTGAACGAGGAAGCATTGGCCCAGGCTGAGCAGGAGCCCGAAGCGCCCGCCGAGCCCGAGCAGGTGCCCAGCGAATCCAGCGTTGGCCTCAGCCTCGTTCCCAACGCCGATGGCAATGGTGGCCTCCTGATCCAGGACATCGATCCTGAGTCTACCGCAGCTCAAAGGGGCCTGTCGGTTGGCGACACGATCCTCGAGGTCAACAACACGCCGGTGAACACCCTCGACGAGTTCGAGGCTGCCATCGACGAAGTCGAGGCCCAGGGTCGCAACACGGCTCTGATCAAGGCCAGCCGCGATGGCAATGACACCTTCATCGGCCTGCCGCTGAGCGAGTAAGAACCTTCGGCTCCGGGAGTTGATCTCCCGGAGCTTTTTTGTGCTGCGTACGGGGAGCTTGGCGTTGAAGATATTGTTGATCGAAGACGATCGCGAAGCCGCCAGCTACTTGATCCAGGCCCTCGACGAAGCCGGACACGTCACTCACCATGCCGCTGACGGCGAAACCGGCTATGCCATGGCCTCGGGCATGGACTATGACGTCCTGATCGTTGATCGCATGCTGCCGCGCCGCGATGGGCTATCCATCGTGGAATCGCTGCGCGCCGAAGGCGACCAGACGCCGGTCCTCATCTTGTCCGCCTTAGGCGAGGTGGACGACCGCGTAACCGGGCTTCGCGCCGGCGGCGACGATTACCTCACCAAGCCCTATGCCTTCACCGAACTGCTGGCGCGCGTCGAAGTGCTGGCGCGCCGCTCCAGCCCCTCCGAAGCCGCTACCAGCTACGAGGTGGCGGGCCTGAGCCTTGATCGGCTCTCCCGCAAGGTCGAGCGCGATGGCGAGACCATCCTGCTTCAACCGCGGGAGTTTCGGCTGCTGGAATATCTGATGAAACATGCCGGCAAGGTCGTCACCCGCACCATGCTGCTGGAAAACGTCTGGGATTACCATTTCGACCCTCAGACCAACGTCATCGACGTCCACATGTCCCGCCTGCGCTCCAAGATCGACAAGGGTCATGCCAGCCCCTTGCTGCAAACGGTGCGTGGCGCCGGCTACATGATCCGCGAGTAGCGCGTGAACCGCTTCTGGCAGCTTTGGCGCACCTCCACCGTCCGGCTGACGGCGACCTTTATCCTCATTTTTTCCCTGTTTGCCATTCTGCTGCTGGCCTTCATCACATGGCAGTCCAGCGTGCAGATCCAGCGCCAGCAATCGATGGAGATCGACAACGAGGTGCGCATCCTCCAGCGCATCGATGCCAATCAGGGCATTCGCGCCTTGGCCTTCGCGGTGGAGCGCATCTCCCGTGCGCCAGGACCCGGCGTTTATTTCCTGGGCGACGCGACCGGGCAGTATCTCCTGGGCAATGTCTTCGACATTCCCCCCAATGTGCTAATCGAGCCGGGCATCTATAGCTTCGACTATGAACGCGCTACGCCCTTTAACGACCCCGCTGGCCCGGGACCCGGCATGGGCCCGCGCGGCCCAGCCAAGACCGGCTTTGCCGTTGTCCGCTCGGTGGAACTCAGCAACGGTTTCCGTCTCGTTGTGGGCCGGGACGTGGTGGAGCGGCGGGGCTTTTCCGCCATCATCGTCCAGAGCTTTCTCTTCGGGGTGTTGGGTATCATCGTGTTTTCGATGTTTGCGGGCGGTCTAACCGCACGCCGCGTACTCAAGCGCATCGACACCATTCGCGATACCTCCACCAAGATCATGTCCGGCAATTTGAGCGAACGCGTTCCGGTCACGCGGCGCAATGATGAGTTCGACGGCCTGGCGACCAATCTCAACGCCATGCTCGATCGCATCGAGCAACTACTGCAGGGCCTCAAGGAGGTGACCGACAATGTCGCGCACGACCTCAAGACGCCGCTCACCCGGCTGCGCAATCAGGCAGAATCCGCCCTGCGCGACGGCGCCAGTGACCAGGCCCGTCAGCAGGCGCTGGAAACAACAATTGCCGAAAGCGACCGGCTGATCCAAACCTTTAACGCCC
>CAKTFF010000132.1 GCA_934553185.1 uncultured Devosia sp. | reverse complement strand
CATCAGGACCGTTTGGCCGGCGCCAAAGTCTTCGCAACAAGGTCTACTTCGTTCGCGGTGATTGGAGTAGACCTCATGGTGAGCCTGTCGAACCACGAGGTCGTGGCACCATACCGCCGCGAGATGCCATGCCCCGCACCCATGCCGCCCTGCCCCGATTGTTTGTCGCGCCCGATCTTGCGGCAGGGTCGCAGATCACGCTGGGCAAGGATCAGTCGCTGTACCTGGCGGCAGTTCTCCGCAAGAACGTAGGCGACGAAGTCGTGCTGTTTAACGGTCGCCACGGCGCCTGGCTGTGCCGGCTGGCGAGCGACAGCAAAAAATCGGTAATTTTGGACCCGGTCGAGCAGGTTGCCGAACAAACGCCCCCGTCCGATCTTTGGTATGGCTTTGCGCCGCTCAAGAGCGAACGGCTTGATTACGTGATCCAGAAGGCCGTGGAGATGGGCGCCGGCACCATCCAACCGGTGCTGACGCGATTCACGCAGGTCAGCCGACTCAAGCATGAGCGGCTGGTTGCCAATGCGGTGGAGGCGGCAGAGCAATGCGAGGTGCTGAGCGTGCCTCGTGTGGAACCGGAGATCAGCCTTGAGCGGCTGCTAAATGGGTGGCCGGCCGAACGCGCGCTGATCTTTGCCGATGAGGGCACAAGCTCATCGTCGCCTATTGAGGTTCTGACGAGTTTACGAGACCGGCCATTGGGCCTGCTGGTGGGGCCGGAAGGCGGTTTTGCCCCTGAGGAGCGCGCCCGGCTTCATGCCATGCCGTCGGTCGTGCCCATCAGCCTTGGGCCCCGCATCTTGCGGGCGGATACTGCTGCCGTCGCTGCACTGGCCGTGATTCAAGCCACCATCGGCGATTGGCGATAAATGAACATTGCTTTCGCCGGGTGCAACGCTATGTTCCCGCCGATGTTTTCACCTCACCGTCAGAGGATCACTTATGGCCGGTGCCGATAGTTCTTCCCCGCCCATCGAATCGCGTGCGGACCTGATCGACGCCATGGCGCGCGGGTCCAAGCCACAAAGCGAATGGCGCATCGGCACGGAACACGAAAAGCATGTGTTCCACACCAATCCCTTGCGGCCAGTGGCCTATGAGGGTCCAAACGGCATTCGCGCGCTGCTGGATGGGGTGCAGGACGCAACAGGCTGGGAGCCGTTTTACGACGGCCCCAACCCGATCGGGCTGCGCAACGAGACCATTGGCGGCATTTCGCTCGAACCGGGCGGGCAGTTCGAGCTGTCAGGCGCACCGCAGGCAGACCTTCATGGCACCGCTGCCGAGATGGCCGAGCATATGGGTGTGGTCAAGGCCGTCGCCGCGCCGCTCGACATCCACTTCCTGGGGCTTGGCGTGACCCCTATCTGGTCGGTCGAGCAGATCCCGGCCATGCCCAAGTCGCGCTACGGCATCATGAAGCCGTATATGGAAAAGGTCGGCACGCTGGGCACATCGATGATGTTCCGCTCCTGCACTGTGCAGACCAATCTCGATTTTTCCGATGAAGCGGACATGGTCAAGAAGTTGCGCGTGTCCCTGGCGCTGCAGCCGGTCGCGACGGCGCTGTTTGCCAATTCGCCCTTTGTTGATGGCAAGGACAGTGGTTTCCTCAGCTTCCGCAGCCAGATCTGGCTCAATACCGACAAGGCCCGCACCGGCATGCTGCCCTTTGCTTTCGACGAGGGGTTCGGCTTTGAGCAATATGCCGATTATGCGCTCGATGTGCCGATGTATTTCGTGATCCGGGACGGCGCTTATGTGAATGTTGCCGGTGAGAGCTTCCGCGCCTTTCTGCGGGGTGAACTGCCGCAGCTTCCGGGTGAAAAGCCCACGATCAAGGACTGGGAAGATCACCTGTCCACCATCTTCCCCGAAGTGCGGCTCAAGCAGTTTCTGGAGATGCGCGGCGCCGACATGGGCGATGAAAAGTCGGTGACTGCCCTCTCTGCCTTTTGGACCGGGCTGCTTTACGACCCCGTATCGCTGGAAGCGGCTTATGAGCTGATCGAACCCTGGAGCACCGAAGAGCGCGAGCATATGCGTCGCGACGTGCCGCGGCTGGGCCTCGAAACACCCCATGATCGGTCCAACCTTTACGACCTGGCAGCGCAGGCGGTTGGCATAGCCGAGGCGGGGCTGGTGCGGCGCGACCGCCGCAACAGCGCGGGCAAGGACGAAACCATCCACCTCCGCCCGCTGGAAGAAACCATTCGCCTCGCCAAGTCGCCGGCCGAACGTTGGCTCGATAAGTTCCGCGGCGAGTGGAATGGCGACATCATGCGGGTGTTTGCCGAAGCCGAGATGTAGAGGCAACACGATGGTGCCACGACCTCGTGCCACCAACTAAGCCTTGCCACCCCCTCCCCCATCGTGCATCACGCCGCCAATGGCGCGGGAGGCTTGGATGCGGGTTCTGGTGATTGGATCGGGCGGGCGCGAACATGCGCTGGCGTGGAAGATCAGCCAATCGCCGCTGCTGCACACCCTGTTTATCGCCCCGGGCAATGCGGGCACCGCTGGGGTTGGAGAGAATGTCGTCCTCGACATCGCCGACCACCCGGCCGTTGTAAGCTTCTGCCGTCTCATGGCCGTGGACTTCGTGGTGGTGGGGCCCGACGCTCCTGTGGTGGCGGGACTCGGCGACGACCTGCGGGCGGCCGGGATCACCTGCTTTTGCCCCAGCAAGGCGGCCGGGCAGCTTGAAGGCTCCAAAAGTTTCACCAAGGCGCTCTGCGACGAGATGGGGATTCCCACCGCCGCCTACCGTCGTTTCGACGATGAAGCGGCCGCCTTGGGCTACCTTTATGCGCGTGGCGCGCCCATCGTCGTCAAAGCCGATGGTCTCGCCGCGGGCAAGGGCGTCACTGTCGCCACCAGCGTCGAGGAAGCCGAGGCGGCCGTCATCGACTGCTTTGCCGGCACATTCGGTGCATCAGGGGCGTCGGTGGTCATCGAAGACTTCATGGAAGGCGAAGAGGTTTCGCTATTCGTGCTTTGTGACGGCGAAAACATCCTGCCGCTGACCACCGCGCAGGATCACAAGCGCGCTTTTGACGGCGATACCGGACCTAATACTGGCGGCATGGGGGCCTATTCTCCCGCCCCGGTCATGACGGCTGCGATCTATGATTATGTGCTGGAGCGCATCATATGGCCCACCGTGCGGGGGCTTGCCGCGCGTGGCACGCCCTATCAGGGGGTGCTCTATGCCGGGCTGATGCTGACGGCGGACGGTCCCAAGCTGGTTGAATACAATGCGCGGTTCGGCGATCCCGAAACGCAGGTGCTGGTGATGCGGATGGAAAGCGACCTCCTGCCGCTGCTCCATGCCACGGCGACCGGCACGCTGGCCGGACAGACCGTACAATGGCGCGACCAGTTTGCCCTCACGGTGATCATGGCTGCCCAGGGCTATCCCGGCGCCTACGAAAACGGTTCGGAGATTACGGGCGTTGACGGACTCGACAGCTCGACGGTTCAGGTGTTTCACGCCGGTACGCGGCGCGATGGCGAGCGCCTCCTCGCCCATGGCGGGCGCGTGCTCAACATCTGTGCGTTGGGCGATGATCTTGCCCAGGCGCAGGCGCGGGCCTATGCGGCTGTGGATCGCGTCCATTGGCCCGATGGTTTCTTCCGCCGGGACATCGGCTGGCGCGAACTTGGGCGGCGGTTCACCACGCTGAAGTGATTCGCTTCGGCTCTCCCGCAGCGAGCGCTAAGGTGGGTGCCTGATCGGCAGGGCGCCACCCATGAGCACAAGCACAGGACCACGGATCGGCGTTGCGCTGGGCGGCGGTTCGGCGCGCGGCTTGACCCATATTCCCTATATCGAAGCCATGGACGAGCTGGGGCTCAAGCCGGCGGTGGTGGCCGGGACCTCGATCGGCGCCCTGATCGGAGCAGGCTGGGCGGCGGGAATGACGGGCAAGGAACTGCGCGAACATTCTTTCGCCGTGCTGGGCACCATGCGCACCATCGCCACCAAGTTGTGGGCGGCGCAGGTTCGCGGCTTTGGCGGACTGCTGCGGAACGGGATCTCCATGCAGCTCGACGCAGCCAGCATCGTGGATGCCTTTGCGCCGCTCGACTTCCCGCGCGAGTTCAAGGACCTGCGCATTCCACTTTATGTGGTGGCGACCGACTACCAGTCCTGGCACCAGGTCGTGTTCAATTCAGGTCTCCTGCGCCCGGCGATCGCCGGCTCCATCGCCATACCGAGCCTCTTCAAGCCGGTGGTTTACCAAAATCACATCCTGGTGGATGGCGGGGTGGTCAATCCGCTGCCGCTCGACCAGGCCGATATCGATACCGATTTTCTGATCGGCATAGACGTCAATGGCGACCCGTCCGAAGGCATCGGCAAGACCGATCACAAGCCCATCGATATGTGGTTCGGTTCGGCGCAGATCATGATGCATTCGCTGACCGCCCACATGATGGCCGCCTATCCACCCGACATCTATATCCGCCCCCATGTCACCGCCTTCGGTGCGCTCGAATTCTGGCGGGTACGCGAGATCCTCCAATGCGGTGACAGCGAAAAAGAACGGTTCAAGCGCATTCTGGCCAGCAAGATCGAAGCCTATCTGGCGGGAAAGGTGCCCGTGCTCGGCGTGGGTTGATCACAGCTTGACGCCTCTTCATTCATATGAATATCTGTTCATGTGAACCATGAAGGATCAGCCATGACGCATGACCACGCGCACGATCACAGCCACACGCCCGCCGTGTCAGGAGCGAACGAGCGCAAGGTGCTGCTGTCGTTTTGGCTGATCTTTTCGTTCATGCTGGTCGAGGTAGCAGGCGGATTGCTGACCGGATCGTTGGCACTGCTGGTCGATGCCGGGCATATGCTAACCGATGCGGCGGCCCTGGCTCTCGCTTATGGAGCATTTCGCTTTGGGAGGCGGGTAGCCGACCAGCGCCGAACCTTTGGCTATGCCCGGTTCGAGGTGATTGCCGGCTTCTGCAATGGGGTGGCGCTGTTTGCCATCGTGGTCTGGATCGTGTGGGAAGCCTGGCAACGCATCGAGGCGCCCGAAGCCGTGCTGGCGGGGCCAATGATCGCGGTTGCCGTGGCGGGGCTCCTCGTCAACCTTCTGGTGTTCTGGATCCTGACGCGGGGCGACAGCGAGCATGTCAATGTGCGCGGCGCAGCCCTCCATGTCCTTGGCGATCTTCTGGGTTCAGTTGGAGCGGTTGTAGCCGGTGTGGGCATAGCGCTCACCGGCTGGACAATGCTCGACCCCATCTTGTCGGTGCTGGTTTCGCTGCTGATCCTGGGCAGTGCCTGGCGGCTCTTGGGGCAGTCGCTGCATATCCTGCTTGAAGGGGCGCCGGAGGGCGCAGATCCTGCGGCCATTGCCGACTACCTCGGCAAAAACGTGCCGGACCTCGTCAGCGTCAGCCATGTTCATGTTTGGTCGATCACCTCGGGACAAACGCTGGCGACGCTTCATGTGCGGCCCAGCAGCGACGAGCGGGCGCGCGGGGTTGTGCATGCGGTGGAGCATGCCTTGCGCTCCCAGTTCTCCATCACCCATGCCACCGTAGCGATCGACTGGAACGACCATGCGGCGCAATGCAGCCTCGGCCAGCCGCTCGCCGAGGTCCAGGGGCATGCGCATCATCATCATGGCGGGGAGCATACGCATTGAGCGCGCCATCAGCCATGGCGCAGGGCGATGTGCAGATCCTGGCCGAAACATTCCGCCTGCTTGGCGATCCGACGCGGCTGCGCATCCTGTTTTTCTGCCTTGGCGGCCCGAAGGCGGTGGGCGACATCGCCGAGAGCCTTGGGCTGTCGCAGACGCTGGTCAGCCATCACCTGCGCCTGCTGCGCGGCGCCCGGCTGGTGCGCGGCGAGCGCCGGGCCAAGCAGGTCTTCTATCATCTGGCCGATGGCCATGTAAGCGATCTCCTCACCGAGATGGCCATTCATGTGAACGAACAGGGCGACGAGGAGGAGGGCGAGTAGTGGCTCTCAACGCAACGCCTGGAAGAAGGCTCGCAGCATGGCTTCTGCGCGCGTGGCACCCAGCCCGCCGATCACTTCAGGGCGATGGTGGCAGGTGGGCTGATCGAACAGCCTGATGCCATTCTCCACCGCGCCGGCCTTGATGTCTTCGGCGGCGAAATACACCCGGCGAAGCCGGGCATGCGCGATGGCGCCGGCACACATGGCGCAGGGCTCGAGCGTCACATAGAGGTCGCAACCATCAAGCCGTCCAGTGCCCCGCTTCGCCAGGGCCGCGCGAATGGCCAGCATCTCGGCATGGGCAGTGGGATCGCCCAAAGCCTTCATCCGGTTGCGCTCGGCCGAGAGGACGGTTGCGCCCTCAACCACAACAGCGCCAACCGGCGCTTCGCCATGGCTGGCAG
>CAKTFF010000131.1 GCA_934553185.1 uncultured Devosia sp. | reverse complement strand
ATGTCGGTCGCCTTCAACGATGGCGGCACCATTCTCCGATTGCTCGGTATCTACTCCCAGCTTGCCGGCGGCTCGGGCAGCCTGGTGCTGACCACTGACAACGAGTTGGACGCAGAGGGCGGTCAGTTGATCATGCGCGACTTCGCCATCGTCAACGAAGCCAATGTTGCGCAAGTGCTGGGTAATCACTCCGATTCGCGCACAGCAATCGCCCAGCAGAACCGCCTTGATTTCGATGTCGCCAGGGTCGACTTTCAGCGCCGCTCGGATCGCGTGGAGGTCACCGATGCCATGCTGACAGGCGACATGGTCGGCGGCACCATGCGCGGCTACATCTACACCGACCAGCGCCAATACGACCTGGCAGGAACCTATGTGCCCCTGTTCGGCCTCAACAACGCTTTCCAGCAGATCCCCCTGCTTGGCCCACTTTTGGGTGGTCGCGAGGGCGAGGGGTTGGTGGGTGTGACGTTCGCCGTTCAGGGCCCACTCAGCAGCCCCCAGTTCCGCATCAACCCACTATCTGCCCTGGTTCCAGGTGCCTTCCGAGAACTCTTCGAGTTCCGCGCCCAAGCGCAGCCACAGGCGGATTAGGTCTTCGGCACTTTTCCAGGACCACCAATCTCACCCACCCACCATCGCTGCCCTCGGGCGTGACCCGAAGGCCTCTCACCGGTCACGCCGCGTGGAGAGTGCCCCCGATAAATGAGGGGAGCAGCGTCAGTGTATAGAAGGTAGTCGCTACTCTCAGAGATCAGACCGGCTTGATGAGCGCATGCCGCTTCTTGCCGACCGACAGCTTGATCACGCCCTCAGCCAGCAAGGCATTGTCGCCTATGCTGAGCTTGTCGTCTTCGATCACCGCGTCGTTGACTCGCACGGCGCCGGACTGAACGTGACGGCGCGCTTCGCCGTTTGATGCTGCAAGTCCGGCTGTCACCAAGGCAGCAAGAATGCCCAAGCCCGTATTGAGTTCGGCATGCGTGACCGTTGCGGTGGGCAGCGACAGATCGATCCCACCTGCCTCAAAGGTCGCCGCAGCTGTCGCTGCTGCTTGAACCGCCGCGTCGCGCCCATGGACGATCGCCGTCACTTCGGTCGCCAGCACCTTTTTGGCTTCGTTGATCTCGGTGCCGCCCAAGGCACCAAGCCGCTCGATCTCGCTGATCGGCAGGCGGGTAAAGATCTTGAGGAACTTCACCACATCCGCGTCTTCGGTGTTGCGGAAGTACTGCCAGAAATCATAGGGGCTGAAGAGATCGCCATTGAGCCAGACGGCACCAGACGCCGACTTGCCCATCTTTTCGCCGCTAGATTTGGTCAGCAGCGGCGTGGTCAGCGCATAGAGCTGTTCGCCGCCCATGCGGTGATTAAGGTCCACACCATTGATGATGTTGCCCCACTGGTCCGACCCGCCCATCTGCAGCACGGTGCCATAGCGCCGGTTGAGTTCGGTGAAGTCATAGCCCTGCATGATCATGTAGTTGAATTCGAGAAAGCTCAGCGACTGCTCGCGATCGAGCCGCAGTTTCACCGAATCAAAGCTCAACATGCGGTTCACCGAAAAATGCCGGCCCACATCGCGCAGGAACTCGACATAGTTCAGTTTGAGCAGCCAATCGGCATTGTTGACCATGAGGGCCGGATTTGACCCGCCATAGTTGAGGATGTTGCCGTAGACCCGCTTGATGCTCTCGATATTGGTTTCGATCTGCTCGACGGTCAGCAGCTTACGCTGGTCGTCCCGGAACGATGGGTCGCCTACCATGGACGTTCCGCCACCCATAAGGCTGATGGCCTTGTGTCCGGTCTCCTGCAGCCAGTAGAGCATGGTGACGGTGATCAGATTGCCGATATGGATCGACGTAGCCGTTGCGTCATACCCCACATATCCGGTGATCGGCCCCTTGAGGGCGAGGGCGTCAAGACCCTCCGGATCGGAGATCTGATGAATGAAGCCGCGCTCGTCGAGGACGCGGAGAAAGTCGGACTTGAACTTGGTCATATAAGTCACCGGGCTTGGTGAGACCTCATGGTGAGCCTAAACGAACCACGAGGTCGGTGCACGTGGAACCTCGCCCTTCGGCAGGCTCAGGATGAGGTTCCTTCCACAGATCGCAGCTCTGCGCCTGAAATCAGCGCCCGCCGCCGGCGGCGATCTCCTGCCGGCGACGGTCGAGGTAATCTGCTGACCTCGTGGTAAGCTCTTCCACCTTGCCCTCAAAAAAGTGGTTGGCACCTTCAACGATCTGCTGCTCGATAACAATGCCCTTTTGCGTCTTGAGCTTGTCGACGAGCTTCTGCACCGAAGTCGGCGGCGCCACACGGTCCTTGTCCCCGTGAATGATCAGGCCCGAAGACGGGCAGGGCGCGAGGAAGGAGAAGTCATAAAGGTTCTCGGGCGGCGCCACCGAAATAAAGCCCTCGACTTCCGGCCGGCGCATCAGCAACTGCATGCCGATCCAAGCACCGAAGGAGAAGCCGGCGATCCAGCAGCCGCGGGACTCGCGATTGATCACCTGCAGCCAGTCGAGCGCTGCCGCCGCATCCGAAAGCTCGCCAATCCCATGATCGAACAACCCCTGCGACCGGCCTACGCCGCGCGAGTTGAACCGCAACACGGCAAAGCCGCGCTGCGCGAACATATAAAAGAGGTTGTAGACGATCTGGTTGTTCATCGTCCCGCCAAACTGGGGATGAGGATGAAGCACGATCGCAATGGGAGCATTGGGCTCCTTGCCGGGCTGGTAACGGCCCTCGAGGCGCCCCTCCGGGCCGTTGAAGATCACTTCTGGCATGACACTTTTCTTCCGGCCGTTCGGCTCTGTTGGTGCGCTTTTGCTAGTGAGTTCATGAGGGGCAGCCAGCTTGACTAAGCTGGTCCGTGCTCCTAAAACATGGCTCGCAAAATCTAGTTTAGAATTATTCGAAACTCAGGTTCAGGGCCGTAGACGGCCTGCAGAAGCGCCCTTGTAATGACGTTGGGTGCCAAATTTCAAGAAGTGTTTGGATTCGGTGCACGCGCGCATCCTGGTCCTGGCATGAAAGCTATGAGCGGCATGCATGGGCCGCATGGAAACCGATGACCCGACCGGCGATCTATCTCGATCATAATGCCGCGTCCCCGCTTCTGCCTGAAGCGCGGGCGGCATTGATCGCCGCGCTCGATCTAGTGGGCAATCCATCCTCGGTTCACAGCCATGGCCGTGCGCTCCGCAACCTTGTCGATCACGCCCGAGGTCAAGTTGCCGCGCTTGCTGGTGCCCAGCGCAATCAGGTCGTCTTCACCGGATCGGCAACCGAAGCCATCACCCAGGCCATCGTTGGTGGTGCGCAGACGTTCGGCGTCGAAGCGATCGTCTGCAGCGTCGGCGAACACGCCGCGGTCACCAAAGCCGCTCTGGCAACCGGCCTACCGGTAATCACCGTTAGGCTGCGTCCCGATGGTCAGATCGACCTGCAGCAACTTGCAGAAATCATGCGGCATGCCGGAGGAAATCTGCTGGTTTGCCTGCACTGGATCAACAATGAAACCGGGGTCGTGCAGGACATCGGGCGCATCAACGCTCTGGTCGGTCCCACCCCTCACACACTGTTCATCGATGCAGTCCAGGCCTTTGGCAAGCTGCCCCTCGATTTCGCTGCCTCGGCTCCCGATATGATGGCTGTGAGCGGGCATAAGATCGGTGCGCCTGCTGGAATAGGTGCGCTTTTGGTGAAGTCTCATGCTGACACCGTGCGGCTGATACCCGGGGGTGGCCAGGAAAGTGGACGGCGCGGCGGAACGGAAGCTGCGGCTTTGATGGCCGCCTTCGGTGCAGCCGCACAAGCGTTTCCTGATCGCTACAGGGCGGCTGATCCGGTCTCTTTGAACGAACGGCTTGAAGCCAGCCTCCGGTCAGCCATTCCCGACCTTGTGGTCTTTGGTACCAACCGGGTTGGTAACGTGACGAACTTTGCGGTGCCGGGCGTCAAAAGCGCCACGGCCATGATGGTTTTGGACCTGCAAGGTTTGTCGGTTTCCTCCGGCTCGGCCTGCTCGTCGGGCAAGGTCGGCCCCAGCCATGTGCTGGCGGCGATGGGCGTTTCGCCTGAACTGGCTGAATGCGCATTGCGCGTAAGCCTTGGTTGGACGTCCACCGCCAATGACGTGGACGCGTTTGTTGTTGGATACCAATCCGTCGTGGAGCGCCAGCGGACGCGCCAGGGCAACGCAGCCTCGGCTGCATGATCAAGACGGCTCGCGGCGACCTTGAATCGCTGATGGTCAGATAGGAGAAGCGCGATGGACGACTACGCTGATATTCCAACGCTCAAGGAAAACATCGACCGCGCCACGGTCGACTCGGTTCGCTCGCTGGACGTGGATAAGTACAAATACGGCTTCGAGACGGAGATCGAGTCCGACCTGGCCCCAAAGGGCCTGAGCGAAGACACGGTCCGCTTTATCTCAGCCAAGAAGAACGAGCCGCAGTGGATGCTGGACTGGCGCCTTGAAGCCTATCAGCGCTTCCTCACCATGACCGAGCCGACCTGGGCCAAGGTGCATTATCCGGCCATCGACCTCCAGGACATGTATTATTACGCCGCGCCTAAATCGACGCCGGCGCCCAAGAGCCTCGACGAGGTCGATCCGGCCTTGATCGCGATGTACGACAAGCTTGGCGTGCCGCTGCGCGAGCGCGAAATCCTCGCTGGCGTCGAGCGGCCCAAAGTCGCTGTCGATGCAGTGATGGACTCGGTTTCGGTCGTGACCACGTTTCGCGAGGAACTGAGCAAGGTCGGCATCATCTTCTGCTCGATCTCGGAAGCCATCCGCGAACATCCCGAGCTGGTGCAGAAGTACCTGGCGTCCGTGGTGCCGGTGACCGACAACTACTATGCGACGCTGAACTCGGCGGTCTTCACCGACGGGTCCTTCGTTTACATCCCCAAGGGCGTGCGCTGCCCGATGGAGCTCTCCACCTATTTCCGCATCAACGAAAAGAAGACCGGCCAGTTCGAGCGGACGCTGATCATTGCCGAGGCTGACTCCTATGTCAGCTATCTCGAAGGCTGCACCGCGCCCATGCGCGACGAGTCCCAGCTCCATGCCGCCGTTGTGGAACTGGTGGCGCTCGACAATGCCGAGATCAAGTATTCCACCGTCCAGAACTGGTATCCCGGCGACAAGGACGGCAAGGGCGGCATCTACAACTTCGTCACCAAGCGCGGCGATTGCCGCGGCGCCAACAGCAAGATCTCCTGGACGCAGGTTGAAACCGGCTCGGCCATCACCTGGAAATATCCAAGCTGCATTCTGCGCGGCGACGGTTCGCGCGGCGAGTTCTATTCCATCGCCATTTCCAACGGCTACCAGCAGGTGGATTCGGGCACCAAGATGATCCACCTGGGCAAGAACACGTCCAGCCGCATCATTGCTAAGGGCATTGCTGCGGGCTTCTCGGACAACACCTATCGCGGCCAGGTTTCGGCGCACGCTAAGGCCAAGAACGCCCGCAACTTCACCCAGTGCGATTCGCTGCTGATCGGCGACAAGTGCGGCGCCCACACCGTACCCTATATCGAGTCGCGCAACGGCTCGGCGGTGTTCGAGCACGAAGCGACCACGTCCAAGATCTCCGACGACCAGATGTTCTATTGCCAGCAACGCGGCCTCTCCGAAGAGGAAGCCGTGGCGCTGATCGTCAATGGCTTCGTGCGTGACGTGCTGCAGCATTTGCCCATGGAATTCATGGTCGAAACGCAGAAACTGATCGCCATCAGCCTCGAAGGCAGCGTGGGCTGATGGTCGAGAGCTACAATCCTGTGGTCCGGTTATCCGACATGTCACTCGTCCAGAGCGATGAGGCGGGTTTCCGGTCCAAGGATGCCCTCGTGGGCAAATTGTTGCAACTGACCCGGCTGGGCTGCGCCTTTACCGAAGTCAGTCCCGGCGAAACGGCGTGCCCCTTTCACGTGCACCATGCCGAGGACGAGATGTTCGTCATTCTTGCGGGCGAAGGCGAGTATCGCTTCGGCGAACGGCGCTACAGGGTGCAAGCGGGCGATGTCCTGGGCGCGCCGCTGGGCGGGGTGGACTATGCACACCAGCTGTTCAACACCGGCAGCGAGCCCCTGCGCTACCTGGCGATCTCTTCGCTGGCAGACCTCGACGTGCAACAGTTTCCCGACAGCGGCAAGTTTCTGGTGACCAGCCGGCCGGTTCCAGGCAGCGCGCGAAAACGGTTTTTCTTCAAGGGCCGCGAGGCCGACCAGCAAGACGATTTCGAGGGCGAAGTCACCGAGCGCAAGTGATGCGCTGACCGCCGCCCAGACTTTCAAGCCATTCCGGTGCCCGGCGCCGACACGGAGACCATCAATGACCACCCCGATCCTCGAAATCCGCAA
>CAKTFF010000130.1 GCA_934553185.1 uncultured Devosia sp. | reverse complement strand
ACGGCAAGACCCTGCGAGTTGGCATAGGCGGCGACGTTAGCGTTGAGCATGTTGGCCACGGCTTTGCCGTCGCGCTTCGTGCCGCCAAAGGACGCCACCGACTCGAAGTAATCGGCCGTTTCCCGGTCCAGCGTCAGCACCATGGCGTCGTAAGGGGTGACGCCGTAGTCATCAACAAACCGCGCCTTCTTCTCGTCGGGCAGTTCAGGCAAACCCTCAGCCAGCATGGCGACGAAAGCATCATCGAACTCGAGTGGCAAAAGGTCGGGGTCGGGGAAGTAGCGGTAATCATGCGCTTCTTCCTTGGAGCGCATGGACCGTGTTTCGCCCAGCTTGGGATCGAACAGGCGCGTTTCCTGATCGATCGCCCCGCCGTCCTCAAGAATGTCGATCTGCCGGCGCGCTTCGTACTCGATGGCTTGGCCAGCAAAGCGGATCGAGTTGACGTTCTTGATCTCGCAGCGGGTCCCAAATTCGCCGCCCGGGCGGCGCACCGACACGTTGACGTCGGCCCGCATCGAACCCTGCTCCATATTGCCGTCGCAGGTGCCGAGATAACGCAGGATGGTCCTGAGCTTGCCCAAATACTCCTTGGCCTCTTCGGACGAGCGCAGATCGGGCTTGGAGACGATTTCCATCAGCGCCACGCCCGAACGGTTGAGGTCCACAAAGCTCATATTGGGATGTTGGTCGTGGATTGACTTGCCGGCATCCTGCTCGAGGTGAAGACGCTCAATGCCAATCTCGATCTGCCCTTCGGGCATGTCGAGCAGCACCTTGCCCTCGCCGACGATGGGGTCCTTGAACTGGGAGATCTGGTAGCCCTGCGGCAGGTCGGGGTAGAAGTAGTTCTTGCGGTCGAACACGCTGCGCTTGTTGATGGCAGCCTTGAGCCCAAGGCCGGTGCGCACGGCCTGGCGCACGCATTCCTCGTTGATGGTGGGCAGCATGCCCGGCATGGCCGCATCCACGAACGACACGTTGGAATTGGGCGGGTTGCCGAACTCGGTGGACGAGCCGGAGAACAGCTTGCTTTCGCTCGTCACCTGCGCATGCACTTCCATGCCGATGATCACCTCCCAGTCGCCGGTCGAGCCGGCAATAAAGCTCTTGGGATTGGGCGTGCGCGTATCGATAAGGGTCACTGGTTCGTCCTGGAAGGCTCGGCAAGGTTGCGTATGTGATTACTGAGCGGCGCGCTGCGATGCAAGGCTAACCGCTCCGGTCACACTCAGCCGCGGGGAGGAACTATCCTTCGTCTTCGATATCGCCGCTGAACGGTCGAAGGCGTTTCTCCAGATGCACGCTCATGAACGGCTCATGGGCGTGGCGTCCGTCCGGTCGCAGCGCCAGAATGCGATAGCCCTGCCGCTCATAGAAGCGCACTGCCCCTACATTGTCGGCCGGCGTTTCGAGGTGCACGCGTTCGGCGCCTTCAAGCTCAAGCATGGATTCCATGCGCCGCAGCAGCATGGAGCCAAGGCCATGTCCCTGCAGTTCAGGCATGACAAACAGAAACGGGATATAGGCGCGCCGCGCCGATCGTGAGCACCAAGCGACCACGATGCCATCGACCTCGGCAACAATGATGCGGCTCAGCGTTTCGCTCACCGCCTGCGCCAGGCGGCGCTGCTCGGCTTGCTTCAAGCCATCCTGATGGTTAAGCAGCGGATAGATGCCGCTTTCCCAGGCGCGGTAAGCGATATCGGCGAGGCGCCGCGCGTCTGCCGTCTCCGCTTTGCGAATGGAAATGGGAGCCATAACCGCCTCCTGCCGCTATCTGCGGCGCCGCGCCGCGATGATGCCCTTCTCGTAGTTGATGTTCCAGTCGATCAGGGTCCGCCACACAAGTTCGGCCTGATCCTCATCAAGATCAAGTGCCAAACTGCGATCGCGAATCTTAGCGATCACCGCCTCGATCCGCACCGGATCGCGCGCTTCGTGCGGGTCGGTCTTGATCTGCGCCATGCGCGTCACATAGCGGTGCCGCTCGGCAAAAAGCCCGAGCAAGGCGTTGTCGATGCGGTCGATCTCGGCGCGCACATCGTCCTTGGTCTGGCAGGCTTGCGGGTCTCTTTGTTCGCTCACGGCTTGGGTCCCAACAGTGTTGCCCCCTTGGTTTGCACTGCCCTTCGCTTGTTTTCAACCGTTGCGCTCGGGCAAACAAAAAGAGGGCCGGTCGATGACCAGCCCCCTCCTGCTCTCGGCCAATGGCTGATTACATGCCGGCCTGTTCGGAACCGAGCGCGTCACGCAGACGCTCGCCGGCAAAGTCCTGCGCTTCCTTGGCCTGCGGCACCTGCGCCGCCATGCCGAAAAATTCGTGGGTCACGCCGTCCCACAGCTGGTATTCAACATCGACGCCGGCCGCTTCGAGCTTGTCGTTGAGCGTTTCGCCTTCGGTGCGCAGCGGGTCGATCTCGGCCGCGACGATGGTCACCGGCGGGAGATCGGCAAGATCCGCGCTGCCAACGATGTCGATGCGCGGGTCGGTGGCCTCGTCCATGCTGTTGAGGTAGTTTTCGGCAAACCACATCATGTCGCCCTTGCCCAGCGGCACGGCGTTCTGGTTCTCGATATAGCTTTCCGTGTTCATGTCGGCGCCCGCCACCGGGTAAACGGCCAGCACCGCCTCAGGCGTGTTCAACTGCTGATCGCGAGCCGCGATAGCAACATTAATCGCCAGGTTGCCACCGGCGCTTTCGCCGGCAACTGCGACGCGATCACTGTCGGCGTTCCACGAGCCGGCATTCTCGATCACATAGCTATAGGCGGCAACCGCATCGTCATGGGCGGCAGGGAACTTGTTTTCCGGGCCCTGGCGATAGTGGACCGAAACCACCACCGCGCCAGCCTGGTTGGTGAGCGCCCGTGCCGATGCGTCATAAACATCGAGATCAGCAATCACCCAGCCGCCACCATGGAAATAAACGATGGTGGGGAACGGACCTTCGCCGGCTGGGGTATAAACGCGCGCCTGCAAGTCGCCTTCTGCACCGGGAATGGTGATGTCTTCGACGGCTCCGACTTCCTCGGGCGCAGTGCTCTTGCCCTCTTCTTCAAGCACCGCCATCACCGCATCGGTGGGGGTAGGCTGGGTGCGCGCTTCTTCCACCGTCAGCGTGCTGACCGGCTTGGCGCCGAGCTCCATGAGCTTTTCGATCACGGCGGCCATTTCGGGCACCGAGCGATCGACGGTGCCACTGTCCTTGCTCTCGGCCACTTCGGTCGTGACCTCGTCGGTTGCGCCCGCGGCATCAGTAGCCGGTGCATCGGTCGCCGGAGCCTCCGGCGCAGGCGCGGCTTCCATTTCTTCGGTGATGTCAGGGGTGGCCGAAGCATCCTGCGCCATGGCAAGGCTGGGGACGAGGAGGCTCAAAGCCAACAAGGATACCTGAGCGGCCGCACGGGTTTTGGTGATCTGCATGGGAATTCGTTTCTCGTTAAGAAGCGGTATGGCTTTTTAACGAAAACGACCCAGGGCTGTTCCAACCGTCTGCCATCACAACCGTTTTAATGACGTGTGATATCGCTGAGGGCCGCTGCGATGTGTTCCCATTCGCTGCTGACGCTCGCCGTCGCACGGCGCTTGCCGGCACGGCGATACCAATAATCGGCATTGCCCATGTCGGCCTCGATCCAGTGCATCAGCGCGTGCACCCAGTCAAAGGCCTGCACGCCTTCCATGGACTGGACGATGTTATGCGCCTGCTCCCATTCGGGCCCCACGCGCAGCGAACCTTTCTTGAGCCACCAAAGCGCCTGCAGTGGCTTGCTCATGTCCTTGGGCGGCTCGGACCAGTCGAGCGAAGAGAAAATGTCAGCGGCCATCAGCGAAGTTCCTGTTGGCCCAGACGCCGCGGGGGACGTCACAACCAATTTCAATTTGTGCATTGCCGCGAGATAAGGCGGAAAGATGAGTCAATCAAGTGGGCAGCGCTGGCGTGGCTTTACCACCACGCCTTAGGCGCGAAATCGCCGCCAGCACTCTTCTCGATCACCCGCGCCGCGGCAAAAAGGGTTTCCTCGTCGAATGGCTTGCCGATGATCTGCAGCCCCAGCGGCAGCCCGCGTCCATCCTTGCCGGCCGGCACGGCGATGCCCGGAAGACCGGCCATGTTCACGGTGACGGTGAAGATGTCGTTGAGATACATCGCGACAGGATCGGCCGCCAGCGCTTCATCGCCGATGCCGAAGGCGGCCGACGGCGTTGCCGGCGTCAGGATAGCGTCAACGCCGCCATTGAAGGCGTCTTCGAAGTCACGCTTGATCAGCGTGCGCACCTTCTGCGCCTTGACGTAATAGGCGTCGAAGTAACCCGCCGACAGCACATAGGTGCCGATCATGATACGCCGCTTCACCTCGCGGCCGAAACCGGCAGCGCGGGTCAACTCGTACATGTCGGTGATGTCCTTGCCCGAGACGCGCAGGCCATACTTGACGCCGTCATAGCGCGCGAGGTTGGACGAGGCTTCGGCCGGCGCGACGATATAATAAGCGGGCAGCGCATATTTGGTGTGGGGCAGCGAGATGTCCTTGACCGTGGCACCTTCAGCCTTCAGCCAGTCGAGCCCCTCCGTCCAGAGCTTTTCGATCTCGGCGGGCATGCCGTCCATGCGGTACTCCCGCGGCACGCCGATCACCAGACCCTTGACCCCGCGTTCAACGGCTGCGGCAAAGTCGGGCACGGCGATGTCAACGCTGGTGGAATCCTTGGGATCAAAGCCCGACATAGACCGCATCATCAGCGCCGCGTCGGTCACGGTGCGCGCAATCGGTCCAGCCTGGTCGAGCGAGGAGGCAAAGGCCACCGTGCCCCAGCGCGAAGCGCGGCCGTAGGTCGGCTTGATGCCCACCGTGCCGGTGAAGGCTGCCGGCTGGCGGATCGAGCCGCCCGTATCGGTTGCCGTGGCGCCGGCACAAAGCCACGCCGAAACCGCAGCGGCAGAGCCGCCCGAGGAGCCACCGGGCACCAGGTTGGCGTTGCTGCCTTCAGCGCGGAAGGGGCTGACCACCGGCCCATAAAAGCTTGTTTCGTTGGACGAGCCCATGGCGAACTCGTCCATGTTGAGCTTGCCCAGCATAACAGCGCCATCGCGCCACAGATTGGCGGTGACCGTGGATTCGTATTCGGGCTTGAAGCCATCCAGAATATGGCTCGCCGCCTGGGTGTGGACGCCCTTGGTGGCAAACAGGTCCTTGACGCCCAGCGGGATGCCCTCGAGCGGACCACCCTGCCCGGCGCTGAGCCTTTCGTCGCTCGCCTTGGCCATGTCGAGCGCCTGATCGGCCGTCACCGCCACATAGGCATTGAGGCTGGGATTGGCCTTCTCGATCGCCGACAGGTAAGCGCCGGTCAGTTCGGTTGCGGTGAAGCTCTTGTCAAGGAGCCCCTTGCGGGCGTCGGCCAGGCTGAGTTTGGTCAGGTCAGTCAAAGCAATTCTCGCTTACTCGGGCAGCGCGCCAACGGTCGCGCCATAAGGGGTGGTCGTCTTCGCTTGAGCTGAAACGGCAAGCCCTAAACCGGGCCCCCGTGCATGGCTCATGGCGTCCACGCGAAGTCTTCCGCGCTCAGCGCCCGGCACACGGTATAGATGCCGTCATAGCCATCGGTTTGAGCGACTTTATCGCCACCGAGATCGGCGCGCATGGACATGATTTCGAGGCTGAGCGGCGGCGTCTCTCCGGTGTCGCCGTAATGAAGGTTGATGCCCTGGCTTGATGTTGTCAGCACCAGTTCGTCGCGGAAGTCGAGATAAGGACCAAGGCACCGCGCCGTTGCCAGCACTTCCCCATCCTCGCTCTCCCAACCGATCGGCGACATGTTGGTCGAAACATCGGCCAGCGTGCAGGTCATTTCGCCGCCAACCCAGATGGCTTCGCGCGGCGAAACGGCCGCGGCCGAAAGCTCGAACAGCACCGCACTCATGTCCTCTTCGCCCGCGCGTTCGCACACGGCCGGGTCCGAAACATAGATATGGTCATAGACCTCTTCGGCCATGGCTGAAGCGACCGAAAACAGGCTGAGTGCAGCAAGGGAAACGATTTTCACGCGGGTTGCTCCACAGGGAGAGGCAGCTCGAAAAAGGCCGACCATTGGCTGTCCGGATAATCGAGGAATGGGCCGCGCGTGGTGAATCCGGCTCGGGTATAAAGCCGGTGCGCCTCGGCCATGCCGTCACCGGTTCCGGTTTCCAGCATCAGGGTGGGAAGCTGTTTTTGGCGGGCGAGCGCCACGATGGCGGCAAGCAGCGCCGAGCCGACGCGCTGGCCACGCACCGCAGGCTCGGTGAACATGCGCTTGACCTCGCCCAGCTGGGCGGAATGAACCTTGAGCGCGCCCATGCCGACCGCCCTGCCCGCCTCGTTGCGCGCCACAAACACGGTCGTATGAC
>CAKTFF010000129.1 GCA_934553185.1 uncultured Devosia sp. | reverse complement strand
GTCCTGCGCAGCCTCGTCGCCGCTTAAGGCGGACAACCGGCTTCCCGCTGGGGGTCCCCGACCTGCCGGGGCCTCGCAGCATCCACAATCGCTTCCCTCGGGCTCGACCCGAGGGCCACTCTCATCCCGAACCGTATGACGAGAGACCCTCGG
The DNA here is from genome assembly GCA_934553185.1 of uncultured Devosia sp. Taxonomy (GTDB): domain Bacteria; phylum Pseudomonadota; class Alphaproteobacteria; order Rhizobiales; family Devosiaceae; genus Devosia. The sequence goes on along the minus strand of CAKTFF010000129.1, from coordinate 6,290 downwards.
GTCAGGCCTAAGGGGAGCGCCGGGGTGAGCCGATTGCGCAGCGCGCGTCGCTCAAACGCACTGTCACCCGTTTTTGACTCGCATGGGGGCGGGTGAGCGGCTTACAACCCATCCTATGACGTATCAGCTCACTTCCTGTGCAGCCGTTCTGGCTGCCATCGCCCTCCTGTCCGCGCCGGCACAAGCCGGTTCGGTCACCCACCCCAAGGCGGTTGTGGAGCTGTTTACCAGCCAGGGCTGCGCCTCATGCCCGCCCGCCGATGCCATGCTAACCGACCTGGCCAAGAGCAATGACGTGGTGGCTCTCGCCTTTCATGTCGACTATTGGGACTATGCCGGCTGGCAGGACACGTTTGGCAGCGCCGATTATTCGGACCGCCAGCGCGCCTATGCCGAAAGCTGGAATTCTTCACGCATCTACACGCCCCAGATGGTGGTCAATGGCGCTGTAGGCGTGGTGGGATCGCGCAGCAATGAAGTGCATGGCGCGCTCGCCGGTGCCGCTCTGCCACTTGCGGTGGGGATCAGCGAAGACGCCGGCATGCTCAAGATCGCCGTGCCGGCTGACAAGGGGCGCGGCGATGCCGTGATCTGGCTCGTGACCTACCTGACCCAGGCCGATGTGGTGATCGACAAGGGCGAGAACGCCGGCAAATCCATGTCCTATACGCAGGTGGTGACCGACCAGCAGGCCTTGGGCATGTGGGAAGACGATGCGGGCGCCACGATCAAGCTGCCGCTGCCCGAAGTCCTGCGCCCCGGAACGGGTCTCGCGGTGCTCGTGCAGCAGGAAAACAACGGCCTGCCCGGGCTGATCCTGGGCGCTGCAACATACGAGCCCTAAAGCAAATGTCCTGCCCCTCGGCGGAGGAGCAGGACATTCACCGGTCAACTTGGGAGACGGCCGGCATCTGGGTTCACGTTGGGGGCTCGGAGAACCCCGACACCGGCCGTTGAGGCAACACAAACACACTGACGGTCGTTTCAGGCGCAAACAGGGAGAGTTTGTGGCCGTATCAGGGAATTTTCGCTCCGGTGAACAGAGCTTGCATCACCGAACAAATGTCGCAATCATGAACAGTGTTTTGACACGGGAGTTCAGCCCACAGTGCAAAATCGATCCTCAAACGACGGCAAGGTGAGCCTTTCCCTGGTTCACGCCAGCGATGCGCCAAGCAGCGCTACACCCAGCAGGCCACCGGCGATCACCGCGTTCGATCGCAAGGAATTGGCGCTGATCCTCAACGTTTATGGGCGCAAGGTCGGCCAGGGCGAGTGGCGCGACTATGCCATGGACTTCCTGCGCGATCGGGCCGTGTTCTCCATCTATGCGCGGGTGTCCGAGCGTCCCCTGTTCATCATCGAAAAGACGCCGCGCCTGCGCAACCGGCAGGGCCAGTATGCCGTCACCAACCAGGTGGGGCGCATCCTCAAGCGCGGCCATGACCTGGCGCAGGTCCTGCGCGTCCTCGACCCGCAATTGGCCGTTGTGGGGTAAGGCGATAGTATTGCCACGATCTGCGGTTTAGCTCTGCCCAGTTCAACCAACAGCGAGCACTCCCATGCGCAATGCACCCGCTCTGATCCTCGCCACGATGGCCTTTGTCACGCCTGCCGCAGCGCAGGAGTGGGGCAGCGACTACAATATGGGCTCGATCGGCATAACGGGCGGCACCCCGGCCGATGGCACGATCACCATCGACTGCGCGGAGGCGGGCAATGCCGTGGTGCCGCAGGGATCGCTTTCGATCTGGCTCCAGCCAGCCGTACGGGCCATAGGTGCAGGCAGCCCAGCAGATGAATTGACCTTTGCCGTGGATGGCACTGAGCTGGTGCTCCCCGTATCGGCTGAGGAGGGATCGGGCTTTGTGTTCAACAAGACCGCAGAGACGCTTGATCTTGCGAGCCAGTTGATCGGACTGCTCCAGACCGGCACGGAACTCGTGGTGACGGGGGAAAGCGGGCATCTCGCCCGCATCGATCTTCAAGGCGCTGCGGCAGCGCTCGATGGCGTCGAGGTCTGCCTCACGCCCGAGGGCTAGAGCGCCAGCTGCAGATGCACGATGTCGTGCCAGCGGTCGAACTTGAGCCCCACCGCCTCGTAATAACCGACACGCCGGAAGCCGAACTTTTCGTGGATGCCGATGGAATTGGCTGTATCTGCGGTGATAACCGCCAGCATCTGCTTGAACCCGAAAGCGCGTGATTGGTCGAGGAGCGCGGTCAGCATCGCCTTGCCCATGCCGCGACCGGTTTCGGCGGGATCGAGGTAGAGCGAGTCCTCGCAGGTGAAGCGGTAAGCGGCGCGCGGCCGGTAGAAGCTGGCATAGGCATAGCCCACCGTTTTCCCTAAGCGCTCGGCGATGATCACCGGGTGACCGAGGCGCTGCAGACCCGCATATTTCTCCGCGATGGCTGTCTCGTCGGGCGCTTCGGTGTCGAAGGTGATGGCGGTGTGATCGACATAGTGGCGGTAGATCGCCGTGATCGCCGGAACGTCGGACCACTGAAAAGGGCGCAACAGGTAATCGGACACGCGAGGAACCTCCGGACAAGAAAAAACCGCAGCCCTTGTAGGCTGCGGTCTGATTTGTCGTCCAGAGGCTGGATGCTTATTCGCGGTTGCCGACGAGGCGCAGCAGCATCATGAACAGGTTGATGAAGTCGAGGTAGAGGCTCAGCGCACCCATGATGGCGTTCTTGGCCATGACGTCGGCACCATGGGCCTCCGAGTAGCTTTCCTTGATCTTCTGCGTGTCATAGGCGGTGAGGCCCGTGAAGATCACCACGCCGACGATGGAGATGATGAACTCCAGCATGCCGTTGGGGAAGAACATGTTGACCAAGGAGGCGATGACGATGCCGATCAGGCCCATGAACAGGAAGTTGCCCACGCCCGTCAGGTCACGCTTGGTGGTGTAGCCGTAAAGGCTCATGGCACCGAAGGTTGCTGCGGTGATGAAGAACACCTTGGCGATCGACGCGTCGGTATAAACCAGGAAGATCGAGCTCAGCGACACGCCCATCACGGCAGCAAAGGCCCAGAACGCGGCCTGTGCGGCGCCGGTTGACAGCTTGTTGATGCCAAAGCTGAGCACCATCACGAAAGCCAGCGGCGCGAGCATAACCACCCACTGCAGCGGGCTGGCATACAGCAGATAACCCCACTGCGTCACATACTGGCCATTGGCCAGCTGCCCCACGGCGGCGTCCGGATTGGAGGTGACGGCGGCAGCGGCGGCGAAATAGGCCGCGAGGCCCGTCACAACAAGCCCGATACCCATGTAATTGTAGACGCGCAGCATATAGCTGCGAAGGCCCTCGTCGATGGCCAAGGCCGAGCCGGCCCGGGCACCAAGGGTCTGACGGTCATAACCAGCCATTGTCGGTTTCCTTTCCCAAGAAAAAGCGGCCATTTGAAACCGCGGGGGGCGTTGGATGCCACTTGGATAGGGAATATGGATGGGCGGCCAGCCCTTTACAAGGGCGCATCGAGTGCTGCGACTATTCGACTGGCCCGGGCGCTGGGGCATGCTAGGTTCACGCAAGCGTTTCGCCGAACAGGAGCTGCCATGCCCCGGTTGTTTACGGGACTAGAAGTGCCCGCCGATGTGGGTTTCGCCCTTTCGCTCAAGCGGGGTGGTTTATCGGGCGCCCGCTGGATCGACGCGGAAAACTACCACATCACCCTCCGCTTCATCGGCGATGTCGACGGCAAAACCGCCGACGAGGTCGCCGATAGCCTCGATCGGCTGAGCCAGTCGATGCGCTTTGATGTGCGGCTCACCCATCTCGGCACCTTTGGTGGCGACAAGCCGCGGGCGCTCCATGCCGTGGTGGAGCCGTCCGAAGCGCTGATGCGGCTGCAGCAAGCGCAGGAACGGGTGCTGCAACGCGCCGGCCTTGCGCCGGAAGGGCGCAAATATGTGCCCCATGTCACCCTGGCGCGCCTGCGCGGAACCCATCCGGGCGAAGTCGCGCAGTTCATTGCCGGAGCCGGGCATTTCGAGCCGCTGAGCTTTCTCGCCCGCCGCTTCGTGCTGTATTCAAGCCGCGACTCGGTGGGCGGAGGCCCCTATGTGATCGAGCAAAGCTATCCGCTCTCCCCTTGAGCCCTCACGCAAGTGTTAGCACGGTGTTAACCCTGGTCGCGCAAACCACGATTGCGGGATCGCCGCTCGCCAAAATGCCGCCGCCTTTGCCGACCACTTGATGCAAATGCGGTCGAACGAGGCGGCGTTTGACGTTCTGGTAACCATAACGGGTCAAAGTAGGCGGGCAGCTCTCCCGTGTGGGACCTTCAAGTTAGAGGATGATTTGGCGATGATGACGAAAACCGGTGCGCTTGCAGTTGGGCTTGCGGTCGGCGCGATCATGGCTCTGGCTCCTGCCGCCCAGGCGCAGCAGGCAACCAAGCTCGGCGAATTTGGCAATGGCAATAACAAATGGGTAGCATGGCAGGCGACGGATGCGTCCGGCATGATCTGCTACGTGTCGGCGACCCCGACCTCGAGTGAACCGGCTGGCGCCAATCGCGACCCGATTCACTTCATGATCATTCATCGCAAGGGCATGGGCACCAAAAACGAAGTCCAGACCATTATCGGCTATCCGTTCAACGCCACAGCGGCCAATGCCAGCGCGGCCGTGGACGGCAGGAGCTACCCGATGGTTACTGAAGGTACCGCGGCCTGGCTGGCTTCGACCGGCGATGAAAGCGGTTTCGTGCAGGCCTTCAAGAGCGGCAGCAACCTGGTGATCAAGGGCACCAGCCAGCGCGGCACCAATACAAGCGACACCTATTCGCTCTCGGGTGCCACGGCGGCCATGAACGCCATCGACACCGCCTGCCAGTAAGGGCTTGCCCCGGGGGGTTCCACCCCGATAATTGGCGACGGGCCACCAAGGCCCTTCGCCTTTTTACGCTTTTTCGAGGCCTCCATGCAAAAGACCACCCTTGCGCTCGCGCTTGCAGCCACCCTGATGTCCATCGCCGCAGCCAACGCCCAGCAGGTGCGGCTCCTTGGGGAACATCGCGCCTGGTCGAGCTATGCCGCCAGTGATGGCGCGGGTGCGGTGTGCTTTGCCATGACCAAGCCCGAAACGGTTGAGCCGACCCCCGACGGCTATTCTCAGGCCTACCTTTATATCACCAACCGACCCGCCGAGAGCGTTTCGACCGAGTTCAACCTCGTCGCCGGTTTTGCCTTCCAGCCCGACAGCCAGGCAACGGTCAATGTCAGCGGCCAGGTGTTCAACCTTTTCACCCAGAATGATGCTGCCTGGCTCGACGATGCCGGACAGGGCGAAGCGCTGGCCACCGCCATCCGCGCCGGCTCATCCATGGTCGTGGAAGGCACAACGGCCGCCGGCATCAAGGTGACGCAGACCTATTCTCTTTCCGGCGCCACCGCCGCCCAGCAGGCCATCTCCGGCGAGTGCTGAATTGAGCAACAAGCTCGTCCGCAACGAGCAGCGTAAACTGACCGCCACCTATGTGAATGGGATTGCATTAGCGCTCATCGGCGTGGGCGTGTTCGCCCAGGTTGTTGCTTATGCGCAAAGCCTTTCCTTGAGTGTGGCAGCCATTTCGGTGATGGTTTGTTGCGGCGCTGTCAGCGTGTTCCTACATTGGGTTGCACGACGCGTTTTAGGAGGTCTTGAAGAATGACCGAATTTGACCTGATCATTGCGGTGCTGATGGGCATGGGCACCTGCCTTATGGCGGCTTTGGGCGCCCTTTGGATCGCTCGCAAGGACAATGTGCGTCACCATCCGCCCGCCGGCGAGTAGAGCCGCACCCACCGCATAAACACCCACGCGCCCGTGACTTTGCGCGGGGCGCACCTATATGCTATGGGCCGCTTCACTCTCCCCCTGTCCGAACCGTTGCAGACGCCCATGAGCATCGCGCTGAACCTTGACCATTCGACCGCTATCCGCCCCGCTGCGGCCAGCCGGCCGTCGCTGATTGGTCTTTCCAAGCCGCAGCTGGCCGAGGCGCTGACGAATGCCGGCATCGCTTCGGACAAGGAAGCGCGCATGCGGGCCTCGCAGCTGTGGAACTGGCTTTATGTGAACGGCACCACCGACTTCGACCGCATGACCAATGTGGCCAAGCCCGTGCGCCAGCGCCTGGCCGACACCTTTATCCTTGACCGCCCCGAGATTGTTTCCGAGCAGGTGTCGAGCGATGGCACGCGCAAATGGCTGTTTCGCTTCCGCGACCCGGCCAATCCGCTTTATCCGCCGGTCGAGGTGGAAACCGTTTATATCCCCGAACAGGATCG
>CAKTFF010000128.1 GCA_934553185.1 uncultured Devosia sp. | reverse complement strand
TCTCGAAAGTGGCGATCTCAAGATGCGCATCAATGGCAAGCGCATGAAGGGCGAATGGGTTCTGGTCCACATGAAAGGGCGCGATACGCAGCGTAAGTCCGGCCCGGCGCGCGAGAACTGGCTGCTGATCAAGCACAAGGACGACTTTGCACGTGAGGGCGAGTTGCTGGTGGATCGCTTCACCAAGTCGGTCTCGACCGGCCGCGACCTTGATGCAATTGCCAAGGGGTTGAAGCCGCGGAAGGCCAGCGAGACACCTGCAGATGTTGTATGGCATTCGGACAAGGACAAGCGGGCCGACAAACCCCGTCTAGCCAAACCCGCGCGCAAGAAGGCAAGCAAGGCAACACTTCCCCAGTTCCGTTCGCCGCAACTGGCAACGCTCGTCACCGATGTGCCCGAAGGCGATAATTGGGTCTTCGAGATGAAGTATGATGGCTACCGCTGCCTTGCAGCGATCGCCGGAGAACAGGTTCAGCTCTTTACACGCACCGGCAAGGACTGGACTGAGCAGTTTGCCGCCATTGTCCCCCACTTGCAGCGATTGACCAAGGGCACGGCGTTGATCGATGGCGAGCTCTGTGCCTTCGACGCCAAGGGACGCACGGACTTTTCAACGCTTAAGGATCATCTTTCAAGCGGCGAACCCCTCACCTATCTCGCCTTTGATCTCTTGGAGCAGGACGGCAAGGATCTGACAGGGCTTCCTTTGCTGGAGCGCAAGGAAGCCCTGGAAGAGCTCCTGGGCAAACAAGAAGCCTCGTCACTGGTCCAGTTTTCACCCCATGTCACAGGCAATGGGCAGAAAGTGTTCGACGCCGTGGCCCGCGAAGGCCACGAGGGCATCATCGCCAAGCTTGCCGATGCGCCTTACCTAGGTGAGCGCACGCGCGGATGGCTCAAGATCAAGGCCAGCAAACGGCAGGAATTTGTGATAGCCGGCTGGTCCACCTCGACCAAAAAGAAGAGCTTCGCCTCCCTTCTGATCGGGAGCTGGGAAGACGGCAAACTGGTCTATCGCGGTCGGGTTGGCACCGGGTTTACGGTGAAAAGCGGCCAGGACTTGCAACAAAAGCTGGATGAACGCGCCCTCGAGACCAATCCGTTTGCGGAAGTGCCGCGGCCTGTGTCGCGTACGGCGCATTGGGTAAAACCGGAACTGGTCGCTGAGATCGCCTACACGGAGATCACGCCCGATGGTGTGTTGCGGCATCCCTCCTTCTTGGGCCTTCGCGAGGATAAACCCGCAAGGGACGTGTCAGCGGAAAAGGCAGAAGCGATGCCGGTCGGGTCGGCTGCGCCGCTGAGCGAAGAGGCGGGACTTGCCGCTGCCGAAAAAGCCAAGGTCCACTTCACCAGCCCCGACCGCATCATCTATCCCGGTCAGGGGGTAACCAAGGGGCAGTTGGCCGCTTATTACGCAGCGGTTGCCGAAAGAATGCTGCCCTATATCGCAAACCGTCCCTTGAGCCTGCTGCGCTGCCCGCAAGGCCGCGCAAAATACTGCTTCTTTCAGAAGCACGACACCGGCGGTTTTCCAGAGGTCATGAAGTCGGTGCTGATCGAGGAAAAGGACGGCGAAAAGGAAGACTACTTCTATGTGGACGGTCTGCCAGGTCTCTTGGGTGGCACGCAGATGAATGTCCTTGAATGGCATCTTTGGGGTTCGAGGAACAAGGATGTCGAAAAACCCGAGCGCATCATTTTTGACATCGATCCAGACGAAGGGCTTGGTTTCGAGCATGTGCGGGATGCGGCAAAGGACATTGCCAGTGTTCTGGGTGAGTTCGACCTCAAGACTTTCCCCCTGGTCAGCGGCGGCAAGGGCGTTCACGTTATCGCCCCGCTCAAGCCAAAGATGGAATGGCCAGAGGTCAAGGCGTTCTGCAAGGGCGTCGCGCAATTACTCGCCGAGCGTGAACCCAACCGCTTTGTTGCCAACATGAGCAAGGCCAAGCGCAAAGGTAAGATGTTTGTGGATTACCTCCGCAATGAACGCGGATCGACAGCGGTGGCTCCTTGGTCGTCGCGGTCGCGCGAAGGTGCCCCGGCTGCCGTGCCGGTGACCTGGGAGGAACTCGATACCATCCAGGCAGCCAATCAATTCGACCTGGCATCGGCGGCCGAGCGAGCCAAACTTCCCGATCCCTGGAAGGGCTATTTCGACACCAAGCAAACCATCTCCAAGGCCATGCTGGGCAAGGTCTCGCCCTAAGGCAGCGGAACGTTGAAACGGCGGTCGACCGCCAGCGTAACCGCAACGACGACAAAGGCGAAGATCACCATGCCCAGCGCCAGGATGTGCGCTTCGCTCCATTGCAGGCGCTCGACATAGTCGTAGAGCGTCACCGCAAGGACCTTGGTCTCGCCCGGGATACTCCCGCCGATCATCAACACCACGCCAAACTCGCCCACTGTGTGGGCAAAGGTCATCACGGCGCCGGACACAAACCCAGGTCGCGCCAGGGGAAGAGCGACGCGCCAGAAGCGTTGGCTGTTGCTGGCGCCGAGTGAGGAGGCTGCTTCAAGCGGCTCCTCGCCGATGGCCGCAAAGGCATTACGCAGAGGCTGAACCATGAAGGGGAGCGAATAAAAGAACGAGCCGATCACAAGACCGGGAAACGAAAACGCCAAGGTGCGTTCGTCCCAGAGACCAGCGACCCAGCCGCCCGGACCATAGGGCCCAAGGGCGATCAGCAGATAGAAGCCGATCACGGTTGGCGGCAGCACCAGCGGCATGGCCACCAAGGCGCCAACCAGTTCGCGAGACCGGCTCTTGCTTCGGGCCAGCCACCAGGCGATCGGAGTACCGACAACCAGCAGAACCAGCGTCGTTGTCGTTGCGAGCGCCAGGGTGAGACGAACCGGTGTCCATATGTCGCCAAGGTTCATCTTTGGTGCCTAGGGGCTCTCGCCCCCTTCAAGCAACGCCGCACCCTGCCCAATAGCTTGGACGCCAGCGGGTGAAGGGAGCATAACCACGCCGTTGAAGCTTGCCACTAAGCACGCAGCGCGCTGGCTTCGCGGGCAAGCGCTTCGATGCGCGCCCAGTCGCCGGCGGCCAGCGCATCGGCCGGCATGATCCAGGAGCCGCCAACACAGATCACGTTTGGCAAGGCCAGATAGGTCTTGGCCTTGGCCGGATCGATGCCGCCCGTGGGGCAGAAGGTGATGTCGGGAAGTGGTGAGGCAAAGGCCTTGAGCACCGGCGCACCGCCATTGGCTTCCGCCGGAAAGAACTTGAGATAGCTGTAACCGCGTTCCGCCGCAGTCATGGCCTCGCTGGGCGTGGCAATGCCAGGCAGCAGCGGGATGCCCACATCGTCGGCAGCATCAAGGATACGTGGGGAAATACCGGGCGACACCATGAACCGGCACCCGGCATCCACGGACTGCTTCATGTGCAGCGCCGTGCGGACCGTGCCCGAGCCGACGATCGCGCCCGGCACCTTGGCCATTTCTTCCATGACCTTGAGGGCATTGGGCGTGCGCAGCGTCACCTCGAGGATGGGCAAGCCGCCGGCTACCAGGGCTTGGGCAAGAGGCTGCGCCTGTGACACATCATCGAGGATGATCACCGGTATCACGGGCGCGAGGGACAGGATGGAACGGATGGCGGCGGCGTCCTGCGGCATGATCAATCCTCGGCTTTGCTCAGCTATGGGTTAGGACCGCTCGGCTCTTCCTGCAACCCCGTTCTACACGGGATTGGATAATAGCCGCAGCGCGTGGGCTAGTGGAGAAAAATTCGAGACCGATGAAAGGCCAGCGCTTCTCGATCGGGCTGGGACAGGCCGGGCTCTGGCGGGAGCAGGCGACCGAGCGGATGCAGCGATTCCAATAGTTCGGGGTCGATGCGGCTGAGATCGGCGATCAGTTCTGACGCAGGACCAACCGCGATGTGCCCGCTCCGGAACGCAGCCCCTGCATCGCTGTCGAGGCACAGGAAGTTGTCGACATGGAGGGCCCCGCCCATGGTTAGTGGCCGGATGGGCACGATGCCCAGATGATCATGGAGGAAATCAACGGGCGGAGCATAGGAGCGGCCGGTCATGGCGCAGCGATAGCGGTAGGCGCGCAGCACATGGGAATAAAGGCTGCGCAGCGTTTCGGCTGCGGGCTCCTGGCTTGGCTCTGGCTCGAAAGGCGTGCTGGCCTCGTCGAACATGCGGCGCCAATAGCTGGGCGAGCCGGGGTCGTCGCTGTCGTCTGCTTCGGACATGCGACGACAATATGCGGAAGACTACGTATGTCAAACTACGAAGTTCCTTCCTGGCAAATGGACCTAGACCGCGAGAACGGCGTCTACTTCCCCCCTAGTGGGCGGCTTGCAGCCTTTGCGGCCACAGTTGATGCCTGCAACAACAGCCCCGAACCGCAGCATGTCGGACAGCGCGCTTTCATCCAGCGTCTCGAGCTCGCCGGGCCTGAGTAGATCCCGCTCGTGCAGCCAGCTCAGGATACCCGCCATCAGGCTGTCGCCAGCGCCCACCGTGTCGCCGAACACTGGCGGCGCATAGATCGAGCCCTGCGCGTGGCCTGCTCGCGTGAAAGCCTGCGACCCCTTATCCCCCAGAGTGACGACAACCAGCTGGCAATTGGGGCGTTCCAGGAGGTCCGCCGCGTGCTGCTCTATGCTGCGCGAGGAATCGAGCGCCTCAAGATCTTCCTCTGACATTTTGACCACATGGGCGAAGTCGAGGAAGGTGGAGAGCCGCTGCTTATAGCCGTCGAAGTCGGCGACGAGGCTGGGACGGACATTGGGGTCGATAGAGATGGTTGCGCCCCGCGCCGCAGCTTCGGCAACGATTTTGAGCCAGGTCGCGGCTTCTTCCGGCTTGATGGGACAAAAGCCCCCGATCTGGTAAAGATCAAGCTGCTGCGGCAGCGCTTTGATGGCCGTTCCTGCTTCGATCGCGCCATCCGCCGCGCGATAAAAGCCGTAACGCGCATTGCGGTTGGCATCGAAATTGACCACGGCAAGCGTCGTATATTCCCCCACCCGCTCAGGCAGCAGTGGCGTAACGCCGGCTTCCGCCAGCGGCCCGAGAAGGTAATCGCCAAAGGCATCCGCCGAGATCGGGCAAAGGAAGCCGGTTGGGTTACCCAGCTTGGCCAGAGCGATGGCGCAATTATAGGGGGACCCACCCGGATGGGCAGTCATCACGATCTGATCGTCGCCGTCGCGCCCAATCGTTCCCCCGCTGGGAAGCGCCACTTCGGCCTTGAGATCAATCAGGCTCTCGCCACCCACCACAAACATCGCCATCCTCCCCAGCCATTTTCGCTCTGCCTTAACATCCCTCTGCCCAGGCTTTCCAGCCTCCTGAGCAAATGCTCAGGCGGCGGGCTTGGGGTAACGGGCAGACCACCATTGGGTCCAGCGCTCTTCGAGAGCAGTAAACTGCGCTTCCGAAAGGCCATATGTCGTCAGCAGCACCGAGCCGCCACCATGCGGACGCTTGTCGGATCGGCCCATATCGGAAACCACCAGTAGCCCATTGCCCCATTGTTCAACGGTGAGCGCCGTCTGGAAGTGAGTCTGGTACCAGACCTGGCCAGAGATCGCTTCACCGGTGCTCAGTGTGGTTATGTAGCCGGTGCCGCTTTCGGTGTTGCGAAGGTCAGACAGGCCCAGCTCAACCGAAGGCTCCCCTACCCCGTCCCGGCTCGGTCCGGAAAGATAGAGGGTGCGCCGCTTGTCGCCGCGGTGCAGTTCCAGCGCCAGGCGCAGTTGCTGAAAAAAGTTGATCCAGCCCTGGGTAATATCCTCATAGGTGCCGGACCAGTCCACCGGCGCGCCACCGGAGCGCACGAGGCGCAACCTGGTCTTGCCATCCTCTTCGGTGAGCTCGATTGCGTCGGAAGATCCTTCCCATTCCCCAAACTGGACGACGTGGGTGTCGGCATCTGCCGTGGCGCCATCAACGAAGATGAACTTGATTTCTTCAGCCAGCGTCGGCGCATCCCAGCCAAACCAATTGGCGATCTGCTCGGGGTCGCGCAAGGCATCCCAGACAGTGTCGAGTGGCGCTGAAATGGTGATGTCGACAATGACATGTTTATCTGCCGTGTTCATTGATCCCTCTCCCTAGTTGACCGGCTTGTCGGGCGTCCCGGCCACCGCCGGGTGGGCGCCGATAACAACATGATAGCCTCTGCGGCCTGATGCGGCCGGAAATTGCTTGGCCAGATCAGCCACTGAACGCGCCAGAGCATCGGCAAAGGCGTCGAACTCTTTTGGCTCGCTGAAGCCGAAATCAGCCTCGATAGTGAAGGTGAGGAGACGCTGTCCCGCACTTTCGGCAGCACCGCGCATGCGGGTCACCTCGCGCACCACCGCGCCAGCGGCCTGCACAAGATGGGCGGCGGAATAACTGTCTTGGCTGGCGACGGAGGGGGGAACCAGCATGGCCGGATCCAGCACAAAACTTTCGGCGGCAGCAACGAGCACGCGCTCCACAAA
>CAKTFF010000127.1 GCA_934553185.1 uncultured Devosia sp. | reverse complement strand
TTGATCTGGCGCTCACCCGCACCATTGCCGATGCGGTGGAAGTGCCGGTGGTGGCCTCGGGCGGGGTCGGATCGCTACAGGACCTGGTGGATGGCGTGGTCGAGGGCCATGCCAGCGCCGTGCTGGCGGCGTCGATCTTTCACTTCGGCACCTTCACTATTCCGCAGGCCAAGAGCTATTTGCGTGACCACGGTGTAGCTGTGCGCATGGACCCTGGTGGAATTGGAGCCTCGCTGTGACCCTTGATGAGCTCGAAAAGCGCGTCGCCCTGCGAGCCGCGGCTTCACCCGACGAGAGCTATACCGCCAAGCTGCTGGCGCGCGGGATGGAGAAATGCGCGCAAAAGCTGGGCGAGGAAGCCACCGAAGCGGTGATCGCCGCCGTGACCGGCAATCGCGCCGAGCTGGTCAAGGAATCGGCCGATGTTCTGTTCCACCTCCTTGTTGTGCTGCGCGCCGGCGGGGTGCCGCTGAGCGAAGTCATGGCCGAGCTTGACCGGCGGACGGGGCAATCGGGGCTCCAAGAAAAAGCCGCGCGGGGAAAGACGAGCTGATGGCCAAGCGCAAGCCGGCGCTCGCGCCCTATCATCGGTTCAGCAAGGCGGAGTGGAGCCGGCTGCGCGCCGACGAGCCAATGACGCTGACACGCGAGGACATTGCCCGTCTGCGCACCCTCAGCGATCCCATTTCGCTAGAAGAGGCCGAAGAGGTCTACCTGCCGCTGACGCGTCTCCTCAGCTTTTACGTGGAGGCCGTACAGGGTCTCCATAATGTCTCGACGCGGTTCCTCCAGACGCCGGATCAGCGCGTGCCGTTCATCATCGGCGTGGCGGGATCGGTAGCGGTGGGCAAGTCCACCACCGCCCGTATCCTCCAGGCCCTGTTGCAGCGCTGGCCATCGAGCCCGAAGGTGGATCTCGTGACCACCGATGGCTTCCTTCATCCCAACAAGATCTTGGCTGAACGCGGCATCATGGAGCGCAAGGGCTTTCCTGAAAGCTATGATCGCGCGCGCTTCGTGCAGTTTCTCGCCGACATCAAGTCGGGCAAGGGCCAGATCAGCGTGCCGGTTTATTCCCACCTTGTTTATGACGTGGTGGAGGGCAGCGAGATCACCGTCGACCGTCCCGATATCCTTATTGTCGAAGGGCTCAATATCCTGCAGCCGGGCGAACTGCCGCGTGATGGCAAGCCCATCCTCTTTGCGTCCGACTTCCTGGATTTCTCCATCTATATCGACGCCGATAATGACGACCTGGAACAATGGTTCATGGAGCGCTTCTTCCGCTTGCGCGAAACCGCCTTCAAGGACCCAACCTCGTTTTTCCGCCGCTTCGCCAAAATGAGCGAGGCAGAGGCAGGGGAATTCGGACGCGTCGTGTGGCGGACGATTAACCTGCCAAACCTCCTGGACAATGTTCTGCCGACGCGCGGACGGGCGGACCTGATCCTCAAAAAGGGCAAGAGCCATTCTATCGAGGACGTTCAACTGCGGCGGGTCTAGTCGCCGCTTCGTCTTAATAGGTCCCGGGCTGGGGTTGGCTGAGAACGATCTGGTTGCCGTCGCCGTCGCGGAACTTGGCGGTCTTGAAGAAGTCGCCCACCGACTTGGCAACCGGCTGCAGGCCGTAAAGGCCAAGGCGCCCGAGCTCTCCCACCAGGTCATCGACCACCAGCGTCAACACCGATGCTCCCGCCCGGTCGCTATCGGTATGGACCTGCACCCAGCCGCCGCCGGGCAATTTCCATTCTGCCAAGTCGTTCATCGGCCGTGCATCGGGCGGGCGGCCGAACAGGGTCTGGTAGAAATCCACCGCATCGGTGATGTCGTCCACTGCCATGCCGGCCAGGGCGTTGGTGATGGTCATCGGCGTCCTCGGTTTCGCTTGGATGCGCATTACGCCAAGATGGTGACGCCAATGGGGCACGGCTGTTGGCGTTTCGCCAGGCCGCTGCTAGAAGCGCTGCGCAACAGGAGGGCTTTATGGCAGAACTGAAGGTCGTGGTGGCGGGCGCGGGCGGGCGCATGGGCGCAGCCAATATCCGCGCTGTTACCGAGCATCCCGGCATGGTCCTTGTTGCGGCGCTCGACCGCCCCGGCAGTGATGCGCTGGGTCGCGATGCCGGGGAGCTTGCGGGTCTGGGCGTGACCGGAACGTTTCTGACCGACGATGTGGATGCGGCGCTGGCCGGGGCCGATGCCATCATCGACTTCACCATGCCATCGGCCAGCGTAGCGCTGGCGCGCAAGGCGGCAGCGGCGGGGCTGGTGCATATCCTTGGCACCACCGGTTGTAGCGCGGACGACGATGCCGCTATCGCCGAGGCGGCGCGCAATGGCGCCCGCATCGTCAAGTCGGGCAACTTTTCCATGGGCATGGTGGTGCTGGCCAACCTGGTAGAAAAGGCTGCCGCGGCACTGGCCGACTATGATCTCGAAATTCTCGAAATGCATCACAACCGCAAGGTCGATGCGCCTTCGGGCACGGCGCTGCTGCTGGGCGAGGCTGCGGCCAAGGGGCGGAACATCGCGCTACAAGAGCACGCGGTAAGCGTCCGCGATGGTCATACCGGACCCCGCGAAACGGGAACGATCGGCTTCGCAACACTGCGGGGCGGCAATGTGATCGGCGATCACATGGTGATCCTTGCTGGACCATCGGAACGCATCGAACTCAACCACCGCGCGCAGGACCGGACCATCTACGCCAATGGCGCCATGCGCGCCGCACACTGGGCTGCCGGACAACAACCCGGCCTTTATTCCATGGTCGACGTGCTCGGCCTCAACGAAGCAAGGAAAGCTTGATGACCGGAACCCTGATCCTCGTGCGCCACGGCGAAAGCGAGTGGAACCTCAAGAACCTCTTCACCGGTTGGCGTAACCCGGCGCTGACCGAGAAGGGCATGGGCGAAGCGCGGGCCACTGGCAAGGCCCTGCGAGAGAAGGGCATCGTCCCCGACCTTTATTACACATCCGGCCTGCGCCGCGCCCAGCATACGCTCGACCTGATGCTCGAAGAGATGGAGATCGTCAACGTCACCATCACCCGCAACACGGCGCTTAACGAGCGCGACTATGGTGACCTGTCGGGCCTCAACAAAGACGATGCCCGCGCCAAGTGGGGCGAGGAGCAGGTCCTGATCTGGCGCCGTAGTTTTGACGTGCCCCCGCCCGGCGGAGAATCGCTCAAGGACACCGCGGCACGTACCCTGCCCTATTACGAGAGGGAGATCCTGCCCCAGCTCAAGGACGGCAAGACCGTGCTTGTTGCCGCCCACGGCAATTCGCTGCGCGCACTGGTGATGACGATCGAGAACCTGTCATCCGAGCAGATCCTCAAGCGCGAAATCGCCACGGGCCAGCCGACGGTCTACAGTATCGGCTCGGCTGGGCAGCTTGAAGCGCGCATCGAAATCTAGCGTCTAGGTGACGGTAGTTCGCACGGTGTTGCGCTTCCACCAGTGCTGCTCCCGGGCTCAACAGGAGAGCCTTCCCGGCTTGTTGTGTGTAGCGAATGGCCCTCGGGTCAAGCCCGAGGGAAGCGACGGTGATTGGGTGAGATGGCGCCCGGCTGCGATTCACGTGAAACTCAATGCGCGGCCGAGATGACGCCAGCTTCCCAGCCCAGGATCGCCCGTTTGCGCGGCACGCCCCAATGGTAGCCGGTGAGCGCGCCTGATGTGCCCACCACGCGGTGGCAGGGCACGACGAAGGAGATCGGGTTCTTGCCCACGGCAGCCCCGACCGCTCGAGCTGCGCTCGGGCGGCCGATCTGGTTGGCAACGCTCTGGTAGGTGGTGGCCTGCCCAACCGGGATCGTGAGCAGCGTTTCCCAGACTTTGACTTCGAAATCGGTGCCGATCAGCACGACTCGCACCGGATGCTCGGCCGACCAGCGCGATGGATCGAACGCTTGGGCGACCAGCGGCGCGATGCGGCTGTCGTCGCGGGTGAAACGCGCGCGAGGCCAGCGCTGCGCCAGATCGGCAAGGGCCTCTTCGACACTGGTTTCACCATCGGCGAAGCCAAGGCCAGATATGCCGTAATCGGTGGCGGTAGCAACGGCTGTGCCGAAAGGTGATGGCGCGACACCCCAAACCATGCCGAGCCCCGCGCCACCCGCCCGGAAGATACCTGGTGGCATAGCCTCATAGGCAACAAACAGATCGTGGAGCCGCGACGTGGAACTCAGACCCACCTCGAAGGTGGTGTCGAGCACGCTTTCGCGCTGCCGCAAGAGCGACTTGGCATGATCAAGCGCCACCGCTTGGGCAAAGCTCTTGGGTGACAGACCGCACCAGCGGCGAAACAGCTCGGTCAGCTGTCGCTCGCTCATCCCGAGACCATGGGCAAAGCCGGCGAGGTCAAGGACGTCCGGGCCGTTTTCGCTGAGATATCGAATGGCCGCGCGAATGGTCTCATAATCGCTCGCAGCGTCTAAAGGGATGATCTGGTTCATCAGCAGCGCGGCCAAGGTGAAAGAAGAACCGCCTGTCTACGTCAGGCAAATGCCGGAGGCGACCCGCTTTTGACCAAGCCTCAACGCTGCTGCCGTGCACGCCGCAGGGCGGTGCCGAAAGCCTTGGCAAAACTGGAGCGATCCTCGGGGTTGAGAAAGGCGCCTAGTTCGAACGCCTCAGCGCCGGTGCGCAACTCCATGGCGACCGCTTTTTCATTGTCGTCACGCCGCAGCACCAGACGCACCGTGCGCGGATCAAAGCGGCGCAGCGTCCGCTCACCCTTGGGCGGCGTTTCCACCACCTCGAGCTGATCCGACCACAGGGTAACCTGCTGGGTGGTGCGGCCTTCACGCGATTGCCGGACGGACAGCGTGAGCAAGGTTCCGGCACCCACGAGGAAGGCAACGGCGATGGGGACCAGGGCTTCGGACACCACGACGGCAAAGGGCGAGGCGAGAACGGCGGCGACAACGAGGCCCACCCAGCCGCCCACAAGGCGCGAGGAGCGGTCTGGCTTGAGGGCCGCGGAAAACAACGGCGCAGTGGTTGTGGCTTGCATCGGCATGGCTATCTCTTGCCTAGTGAGTATAGAGGCAGAATCAAAGGCAAGAGAATGGCCGCCGCCAAAAAAGTGAAGGCACTGGGTCGAGACGAGGTGGAGGCCATCTTCGCGCGCTTCCACGAAATCGAACCCGAGCCCAAGGGCGAGCTGAGCTATTTCAACGCCTTCACCCTGCTTGTGGCGGTGGTCCTGTCCGCGCAGGCGACCGACGCCGGGGTGAACAAGGCGACCGGTAAACTCTTCGCGCTTGCGCCCTCACCGGCCGCCATGGTGGCGCTTGGGCTTGAGCAGATCACCGAGCTGATTCGCACCATCGGCCTTTATCGGGGCAAGGCCAAGAATGTCCTCGCGCTAAGCCAAATGCTGCTGGACCAGCATGGCGGCGAGGTGCCGGACACCCGCGAGGCTCTGGAACTTCTGCCGGGCGTTGGGCGCAAGACTGCCAATGTCGTGCTCAACAGCTGGTTCAAGCAACCCACCATCGCTGTCGATACCCACCTTTTCCGGGTCGGTAATCGCACGGGTCTCGCACGGGGCAAGACGCCGCTCGAAGTGGAACAGCGGCTGCTCAAGGTTGTGCCCAAGCCTTATCTGCTCAATGCCCACCATTGGCTGATCCTCCATGGCCGCTACGTGTGCAAGGCACGTAAGCCGGAGTGCTGGCGCTGCCCGATCATTGCCTGGTGCAGGTTCGAGCCGAAGACACCGCCGCCCCCAATGCCCAAGACGGCGGTTCAGGCGCCGTAACCGCTTGCCATGGCGGCAGCGAAAGTCGGCACCAGGAGGAGCACAGCTGCCTGCAGGTGAACGAACCGGCGCTGCTGCGCTACTTCGGCAAGAGGCACTGCATGTTCAGCATCACCTCGAGCGGCCTTGCTCCATCGCCGGAAGGCAAGCGTCGGCGGCACGGTCAGTATGCCCATCACGCCAAAGGCTGCCATCTTGCTCCAGAACGCCCAGTTGCCGGCATAGTAGTCCCAGCCGCTCGCGCCAAAGATGACGCGCAGCACACCCACCACGATCACCAGACCCGCCACCGCACCATAGGCGGCATCAATGCGTGCCAGCTGTTTGATGCGTGGTCCGGAGAGACCTGGCCGCAAGAGCGCGAACTCTGCCGCAAACAACCCCACCAGCAAAAACACCGCAAGATGATGCGCAATGGCGAGAAGGAGATCGATGTCCATTTGCGATATTCTGCCAGCAATGTTATCGGTGCTCACATATTGTTCTCAGAAGTAAACAATGTCAACATCCCCTCTCAACGCGCCCTATCATCATGGTGACTTGCGCAATGCCTTGTTGGAGGCAGCGCTGGTGATCCTCGAGAAGGAGGGTGAAGAGGGGCTGGGACTGCGCGATCTGGCACGGGCTGTTGGTGTGTCGCCTGCCGCGCCTTATCGGCATTTCGACAGCCGGGCAGCGCTGCTCGAAGCGCTGGCGG